>NZ_WVTE01000263.1:0-30486 GCF_009939605.1 Rhodococcus sp. YH1
AGCCCCCGGCTCCGTCGACTGGTCGCCGCACTCGCAGCGACGACGGCAACGCGGATCCCTCGAACGTTCCCCCCAAGCCAGTGGCGAACAGGACCGCACTGCTTCCTATGCAGCAATACACGGCCCCAAAGGGTGGAACCGTGTATCCGGCGATTCTAGCACCAACGTGGTCTCCACCACGGAATCCGCAGCGTGCGGTCAGTGTGCGCGCAGGTATTCGGGCACGTCGAAGCTGCAGCCGTACATGTCCGCCATGCCCGGGCGCTGCGACGTCACCACCGGTGCGTCCATCAGCAGGGTGCCGGACTCGGACGAGGGGATCAGCACCTCGCGGCGGCCCGTTTCGGACCCGTCCTTCGACCGCGAGCGGATGATGCACACCGCCTCCTGCGACGGATCCTTCCGCGTCACGGTGAACTGCACCTGGACGGTGGAGTCGTCGACGACGGTGTAGGTGACGACGTCGCTCTCGATCTCCGGGGTGCCGAACTTCTGGTAGAGCAGGAACGCCCCGACCACCCCGACGACGAGCCCGACCGCGACCAGCGCCCACAACCAGGTGCGGCGGGATCCGCCCGTCGCCGGGTAGCGGCCGGTCGGGTAGCGGTCGATCGGGGTGGTGTCGGTCATCACATTTACTTTCGTGCACCCGCGAAGGCCGCGGGGGCGTGGCTGACGATGGACGTGTCAGGTGGAACTATAGGGGAGGAACCCAGGACGCCGGCTCGCAGTGCCGGTGGTCCGGGCCGCGACGATGCAGCCGACGGCGAGGTGGAGGAAAGACGTGAGCGGACTACGGCTCATGGCCGTGCATGCCCATCCCGATGACGAGTCGAGCAAGGGTGCCGCTACGACGGCCCGCTATGCCGCGGAAGGGCACGAGGTGCTGGTGGTCACCCTCACCGGGGGTGAACGCGGCGACATCCTCAATCCCGCCATGGACATCCCCGGGATCCAGGACCGCATGCCCGAGGTCCGGCGCGAGGAGATGGCCGCGGCCGCCCGCATCCTCGGCGTGCAGCACCGCTGGCTCGGCTTCGTCGACTCCGGGCTGCCGGAGGGCGACCCCAAGCCGCCGCTGCCCGAGGGCTGCTTCGCGCTGGTGCCCCTCGAGGAACCGACCCGCAAGCTCGTCGAGGTGATCCGCGAGTTCCGGCCGCACGTGATGACCACGTACGACGAGAACGGCGGCTACCCGCACCCCGACCACATCCGCTGCCACGAGGTCTCCGTCGCGGCGTACGAGGCGGCCGGCGACCCGGATCGGTTCCCCGAGGCCGGCCCGGCGTGGAAGGTGCAGAAGCTGTACTACTCGCACGGGTTCATCCGCAAGCGCCTGGAATTGTTCCGCGAGGAGTACGAGCGGCGCGGCGAACCGTTCCCCATGGAGGAATGGCTCAAGCGGTGGCGCACCGAGCAGGGCGACATCATGGCGCGGGTGACCACGCAGATCACCTGCAGCGACTACTTCCCGAAGCGGGACGACGCACTGCGCGCCCACGCGACGCAGATCGACCCCAACGGCTCCTTCTTCGCTGTGCCGCTGGACATCCAGCAGAAGGTGTGGCCGACGGAGGAATTCGAATTGGCCAAGACCCGCGTGCACACGGCGATCCCCGAAACGGATCTGTTCGCGGGCCTCGAGGACGGACAGGTGAGATGACGGTAGGCATGCTGGCGGCCGAGGTTCTGGCCCAGGACCCCACCGGCCCCGAATTCGGTAAGGCGTCGCCGCTCGGTCTCGCGCTCATCGTGATCCTGCTCGTGGCGACCGCCCTGCTGATCCGCTCGATGAACAAGCGGCTCGGCAAGCTGCCCGAGACGTTCGAGCCCGAGCATCCGGAGCCGGACCAGGCCGCGGACGAGGGGACCGATCGCGGGGCCGCGGAGAGCCGCAAACCCGACCACCCCCAGCCCCCGATGGCCACCAACTGACGGGCGCGTCGTGACACCCCCGGAGCCGTCGGTGCCCGGCACCCGCAACCGGAACACCCTCGGCGAGGCGACCAGCCCCTACCTGCGGCAGCACGCCGGCAACCCGGTGCACTGGCACCAGTGGGGTGACGAGGCGCTGGCCTGGGCCCGGGAGCGGGACGTGCCGGTCCTGCTGTCCGTGGGGTACGCGGCGTGCCACTGGTGCCACGTGATGGCGCACGAGTCGTTCGAGGACGAGGCCACCGCCGCGCTGATGAACGAGCACTTCGTGTGCATCAAGGTGGACCGGGAGGAACGCCCGGACATCGACGCGATCTACATGAACGCCACCGTCGCGATGACCGGGCAGGGCGGCTGGCCGATGACGTGCTTCCTCACCCCGGACGGCGCCCCGTTCTACTGCGGCACCTACTACCCGACGATGCCGCGCGGCGGCATGCCGTCGTTCACCCAGCTGCTCGAGGCGATCGCCGAGACCTGGCGCAACCGTCGCGCCGACGTGCACCGGTCCGCCGTCGCCATCGTCTCCGAGCTGCGCCGCGGCAGCGGCGGCCTCGCTCCCGGCGAGCGCTCGGTGGACGCCGCGCTGCTCGACGCCGCCGACGCCGCCGTCGCCGCCGACGAGGATGCGGTGCACGGCGGGTTCGGGGGCGCCCCGAAGTTCCCGCCGTCCGCGCTGCTCGAGGGTCTGCTGCGCGGATACGAGCGCAGCGGGAACCCGGCCGTGCTGTCCCTCGTCGAGCGGACGGCCGAAGCGATGGCGCGGGGCGGCATCTACGACCAGCTGGCCGGCGGCTTCGCCCGTTACAGCGTCGACGCCGGGTGGGTGGTCCCGCACTTCGAGAAGATGCTCTACGATAACGCGCTGCTGCTGCGGGTGTACGCCCACCTCGCGCGACGGATGTCGGCGCCCTGGGTGCGACGGGTTACCGAGGAGACCGTCGAGTTTCTGCTGCGGGACCTGCGCACGGCCGGGCGCTGCTTCGCCTCCGCTCTCGACGCCGACACGGACGGGGTCGAGGGCCTGACCTACGTGTGGACCCCCGGGCAGCTGGCCGAGGTCCTCGGCGACGACGCGCAGTGGGCGGCCGAGCTGTTCACCGTGACCGACGCCGGCACCTTCGAACACGGCTCGTCGGTGCTGCAGCTGCTCGCCGACCCGGACGATGCCGAGCGCTACGAGCGGGTGCGGGCCGAGCTGTTCGCCGCCCGGCTGCAGCGGCCGCAGCCCGGCCGCGACGACAAGGTCGTCACGGCGTGGAACGGTTTCGCGATCACCGCGCTGGCCGAGGCCGGTGCCGCGTTCGGCCGCACCGACTGGGTCGACGCGGCCGTCGACTGCGCCCGGGCCCTGCTGGACCTGCACCTGGTGGACGGACGGCTCCGACGTGCCTCCCTCGGCGGCACGGTCGGCGCCCCGGCGGGTGTGCTCGAGGACTACGGCGCCCTCGTCACCGCCCTGCTGGCGGTGTACCAGGCGACGGGCGACGCCGCGTGGCTCGACCCGGCCCGGGCCCTCGCCGACGTCGCGTTGACGCACTTCCAGGATCCGGCGCGGCCCGGAAGCTGGTTCGACACCGCCGACGACGCCGAGACCCTGGTGGCGCGGCCTCGTGACCCGATCGACGGCGCCACCCCGTCGGGGGCGGCGCTGATCTCCGAGGCCCTGCTCACCCTCGCCGCGGTCGTGCCCGAGGACCCGCGGTACGCCGACGCGGTGGACGCGTCGCTGCGGTCAGCGGTGGTGCTGCTCGAGCGGGCGCCGCGCTCGGCCGGGCACTGGCTGACGGTCGCCGAGGCGGCGGTGCGCGGCCCGATCCAGGTGGCCGTGGTCGGCGGCGGCGAGCTGCTCTCCGTCGTGCGGCAGGCGGCCCCCGGCGGCGCCGTCGTGGTCGGCGGGGACCCGGACTCGTCCCCGTTGCTGGCCGACCGCCCGCTGGTCGACGGAGGGCCGGCGGCGTATGTGTGCCGCGGATACGTGTGCGACAGGCCGGTCACGACGGAGGCCGAACTGCGCGCGGCGCTCTCGGCCTGAGCGGTCCGGGGCTCAGCCGGCGCGGGACGGGGTGAGCAGCGCCGGCAGCGGAGCGTCGATGCCGTTGCCGTCGAACGCCTCGAGCACCGCGCGGGCGATCGCCCGCTGCACGGCCCACTGCTTGCCGGCACGCGTGCGCACGGTGATCCGCAGCGTCACCGACTCCGGGGTGACGGAGTTGACGCCGAGCATCTCGGGCGGCTCGAGGATGTCGCCGGCCAGGTCGTCGCGTTCGACCGTCTCGAGGGCCGCGCGCAGGGCCACCTCGCAGGCCCGGTGCACGTTGGCGGCGTGGGCGATGGGGGAGTCGACGACGGCGACGGCGTAACCCTGGCTCATGTTGCCCACGCGCAGGATCTCGCCGTTGCGGCAGTACCAGAGGGTGCCGCTGATGTCGCGGACGGTGGTGACCCGCAGGCCGACGGATTCGACGGTGCCGACCGCGTCGCCCAGGTCGACGACGTCGCCGACGCCGTACTGGTCCTCGAGCAGCATGAACATTCCGGAGATGAAGTCACGCACCAGGTTCTGCGCACCGAAACCGAGGGCCACACCGACGATGCCGGCGGACGCGATGAACGGCGCGACGTTGAGTCCGAGCGTGCCGAGGATCTGCAGGACGCACCAGACGAGAACCACGACGGAGACGCCGGACTTGAGCACCGAGCCGATCGTCTCGGCGCGCTGCGTGCGCCGCTCGTTGACCAGCACGCCCGGCAGGCCCCTGGGGGCGCGTTCCTGGAAGGGCCGGAGCAGGCCGGGTTTGCCGTTCTGGTGCCGCGGCTTCGTCATCCGGTCGATGAACCGGTGCAGCACATACCTCAGGATCAGCGCTGCCACGAGGTATCCCGCGATCGTCAGCGGCCGCTCGACGAGCCACTCCCGGTTGGTTTCGGTCAGTTCGAATGCCAGTCGCTGAACAGTCATCCCGGCCGAGTCTACGGATCCGTGCCGCGGCTGCCACCGATGTGATCTTCGTCCGAACGGGTTTACCCGAACACCACCAGCCACACGGCAACGGCATGGCACAGCGCGGCGAGCACGGTCGCCGCGTGGAAGAACTCGTGGTAGCCGAAGACGTGCGGCCACGGGTCGGGCCACTTGGTGGCGTAGAGGATCGCGCCGATGCTGTAGAGGATGCCGCCGACGAGCAGCAGCACCATCGGGACGATGCCCGCCTCGTCGATCAGCTGACCGGCGACGGGGACGATCGCCCAGCCGAGCAGCAGGTACAGCGGGACTCCCACCCAGCGCGGCGCGGTGGGCCAGAGCATCTTCAGCGCGACCCCCGCGAGGGCGCCGGCCCACACCACGAACAACAGGGTGCGGCCGGTCTCCGGCGGCAGGGCGAGCGTCGCGAAGGGGGTGTAGCTGCCGGCGATGAACAGGAAGATCATCGAGTGGTCCGCACGCTTCATCCACGTGCGTGCCCGCGGATTGTGCCAGTGGACGCGGTGATAGAGGGCGCTCACGCCGAACACACCGCAGACGGTGAGGCTGTAGATCACCGTCGACCAGCCCGCGGGCGGATCGGCCACGGTCTGCGACAGGACCACCAGCGCGATGCCGGCCACCACTGCGACGCCGAACGCCCACAGATGGATCCAGCCGCGCATCCGCGGCTTCACGGGCAGTTCGTCGATCCCGAAAACCGTCATGGTCGGGGCCTCCCTTCGATACCGAAGAGTAACCTACGCTTCCGTAACTTTCGCGGTGTGCTGGATCCGCGACGGGGCGGAGGCCGGCGCACGGGCGTCGGCCACGACCGCCGCTGCGACCGGAGGCGACCGTGAGCGTAATGTGACCCGCGTGGTGATCTCGGGGTGAACGCGCGCGGCCTGCTGTATCAGCTCTACGAACGACGGCTGCTGAGCAAGCTGGACGGCGCGCAGCATCCCCGGCACGTCGCCGTGATGTGCGACGGCAACCGTCGCTGGGCCCGCGAGAACGGGTTCACCGACGTCAGCCACGGGCACCGCATGGGCGCACTGAAGATCGCCGAACTGCTGAGCTGGTGCGACGCCGCCGGCATCGAGCGGGCCACCATCTACCTGCTCTCCACGGAGAACCTGCAACGTGAGCCCGAGGAGCTCGAGGCGCTGCTCGAGATCATCACCGACGTCGTCGAGGAGATCTCCGGACCGGAGCAGAACTGGAGCGTCAAGATCGTCGGCACGCTCGACCTGCTGCCGGACGAACTGGGCCGGCGGCTGAGCGAGGCCGCCGAGCGCACGCAGGGGCGCACCGGCACCCACGTCAATGTCGCGGTCGGCTACGGCGGCCGGCAGGAGATCGCCGACGCCGTGCAGGCCCTGCTCCGGGCCAAGCAGGCCGAGGGGCTCGACGGCGAGGGCCTGGTCGAGGCCGTCACGGTCGAGGCCATCAGCGATCACCTCTACACCTCGGGGCAGCCCGATCCCGATCTCGTCATCCGGACCTCCGGCGAGCAGCGGCTCTCGGGCTTCCTGCTCTGGCAGAGCGCGTACTCCGAGATCTGGTTCACCGAGGCCTACTGGCCGGAGTTCCGCCGCGTGGACTTCCTTCGCGCCCTGCGCGACTTCGCGGCGCGGCACCGCCGGTTCGGGACGTAGCCGCGGTGTGTCCTTCGGGCTGTTTCCGCCGCCCGAAGGACACACCGGCGGCGAAGCCGCCTACAGCTTCCGCAGGCGCAGGCGGTTGACCGAATGGTCGGAGTCCTTGCGCAGGACCAGCGTTGCGCGCGGCCGCGTCGGCAGGATGTTGTCCACCAGGTTCGGCCGGTTGATCGAATGCCAGATCTCCTTCGCGGCCCCCACGGCGTCGCGGTCCGACAGGTTCGCGTAGTGGTGAAAATGCGCGTCGGGGTCGGAGAACGCCGTCTTGCGGAGCGCGAGAAACCGCTCGACATACCACTTCTCGATGTCCTCGAGGCGGGCGTCGACGTAGATCGAGAAGTCGAACAGATCCGAGACCATCAGCCGTGGACCGGTCTGCAGGACGTTCAGGCCCTCGATGATGAGGATGTCCGGTTGCCGCACCACGTGGTACTGGCCCGGGATGATGTCGTAGGAGATGTGCGAGTACACCGGAGCGGCCACCTCTGCGGCGCCGGACTTGACCTCCGTGACGAACCGCAGCAGCTTGCGACGGTCGTAGCTCTCCGGAAAGCCCTTGCGGTGCATGATGTTCCGCCGCATCAGCTCCCGGGAGGGGTACAGGAAGCCGTCGGTGGTCACCAGGTCCACCCGGGGATGGTGCTCCCACCGCGCCAGCAGTGCCTGCAGCACGCGTGCCGTCGTCGACTTGCCGACCGCGACCGACCCTGCCACCCCGATCACGAACGGCACCTGCTGGTCCGGGTGCTTCTCGCCGAGGAACGTGGCGGTCGCGGCGAACAACCGCTGCCGCGCGGCGACCTGCAGGTGGATCAGACGGGCCAGCGGGAGGTACACCTCCGCCACCTCCGCCAGATCGATCTGCTCGCCGAGGCCGCGCAGGCCGCGCAGTTCCTCCTCGGTCAGCACCAGCGGCGTCGACTTGCGCAGCGTCCGCCACTGCTTGCGATCGAACTCGACGTACGGACTCGGCTCGCTCAGACGCGCCACCGGCACACTCCCGACTCGACGACGGGCCCGGCGGCATACCCCGGGTATGGCTGGCGGCGAAGGATGTCCATATCGGCCGATTGTGCTCGCTGACACATCCGCTCGCCGCGCGGGGTCCGGTTTCCGGGTTCGCCGGCAGGCACGGGGCTGATCCGGGGGACTAGGGTGCCAGGGCATGGACCCGGACTCGTTGGTGCGCGAATATCTCCTGCTCGGCCTGGCATTCGACCGGCTCGAGGAGGGTTTCGTCGACGCCTTCACCGGCGACCCCGCCCTGCGTGGCCGGGTGGAGAACGCGCCGGCCCCCGATCCTCGTGATTTATCCCACACCGCGCGCACACTGCGGGCCGCGCTGCCCGTCTCCGGGCTCTCCGACGAGCGCACCCGCTTCCTCGACGTGCACCTGCGCGCCCTCGAATGCTCGGCCCGCAAGTTCGCCGGTGCGGACATCGCCTTCGTCGACGAGGTCGAGGCCTACTTCGACGTGCATATCGACATGGGCGACGAGGACGCGTACCGCGAGGCCCACCGCCGCATCGACGCGCTGCTGCCCGGCAGCGGCCCGCTCGCCGAGCGAGTGCAGGCCCACCGCAAGTCCGAGGTCGTCCCCGCCGACCGCCTCGCCGAGTGTGTCGACGCCTTCTCGAGCGCCCTGCGCGACAGGGTCCGCGCGGTGTTCCCACTGCCCGAGACCGAAACCGTCGAATACGAGGTGGTCGGCGACAAACCGTGGTCCGGGTTCAACTACTACCTCGGCAACTACCGCTCCCGCGTCGCGATCAACTCCGACCTCGAACAGCACATGTCCCACCTGCCGCGGCTGATCGCGCACGAGTCCTACCCCGGCCACCACACCGAACACTGCCGCAAGGAGGCCGGACTCGTCGCCGGCGGGCACGACGAGCAGACCCTCTTCGTCGTCAACACCCCGCAGTGCCTCATGGCCGAGGGGCTCGCAGACCTCGCCCTCGAGACGATCGTCGGGCCCGGCTGGGGACAGTGGGCGCAGGACATCTACGCCGACCTGGGCCTGCGGTTCGACGGTGAACTCGCCGAGAAGCTGCACGCGGCGTCCGCCGGCCTGCTCGGCGTCCGCCAGGACGCCGCCCTGCTCCTGCACGACCGCGGCCGCACCGGCGACGACGTCGTCGCCTTCCTGCAGCGCTGGTCGCTGTCGAGCCCGGAGCGGGCCCGGCAGTCGCTGCGCTTCCTGTCGTCGCCGTTGTGGCGCGCCTACATCAGCACCTACGTCGAGGGTTACCGCCTGCTCGGTGGCTGGCTGGCGCAGGCCCCTGCGGGCGCGGAACGCATCGAACGGTTCCGTCGCCTGCTCGACGAACCGCTGGTGCCCAGCGCCCTGCGGTAACGAGCGGGCGTGAGCTGGGCCATTGCCCGAGGGGACCGGGTTCCTCGACCGGGGGTGAGGTTCGTAGACTGGTAGGTGAATTCCTGCCGTCCCCAGCTTGGAGAATCCTCGATGACCGTTGTGCCCGGCACCGACGTCAACACCGCCTCGCTCTCAGACCTCGACCCCGAGCTGGCGCAGGCCATGGCCGGCGAGCTGTCGCGCCAGCGCGACACGCTCGAGATGATCGCGTCGGAGAACTTCGTGCCGCGCGCGGTGCTCCAGGCGCAGGGCAGCGTGCTCACCAACAAGTACGCCGAGGGCTACCCGGGGCGCCGCTACTACGGCGGCTGCGAGAACGTCGACATCGTCGAGGACCTCGCCCGCACCCGCGCCAAGGAACTGTTCGGTGCCGAGTTCGCGAACGTCCAGCCGCACTCGGGCGCGCAGGCCAACGCCGCCGTGCTGATGGCGCTGATGAACCCGGGCGAGAAGCTGCTGGGGCTCGACCTCGCCCACGGCGGGCACCTGACCCACGGCATGAAGCTGAACTTCTCCGGCAAGCTGTACGACGTCGCGTCCTACGGGGTCAGCAAGGACGACCACCGCGTCGACATGGACGAGGTCCGCTCCATCGCGGTGGCCGAGAAGCCGAAGGTCATCGTCGCCGGATGGTCCGCGTACCCGCGGCACGAGGACTTCGCCGCGTTCCGCTCCATCGCCGACGAGGTCGGCGCCTACCTGTGGGTCGACATGGCGCACTTCGCCGGGCTCGTCGCCGCGGGCCTGCACCCGTCGCCGGTGCCGTACGCCGACGTCGTGTCCACCACCGTCCACAAGACCCTCGGCGGCCCGCGTTCGGGTCTGATCCTCGCCAAGCAGGAGTGGGCCAAGAAGATCAACTCCGCGGTGTTCCCGGGCCAGCAGGGCGGCCCGCTCATGCACGTCATCGCCGCGAAGGCCGTCGCGCTGAAGATCGCCGCGAGCGAGGAGTTCAAGGACCGGCAGCGCCGCACCGTCTCCGGTGCGCAGATCCTCGCCGAGCGCCTGATGCAGTCCGATGTCACCGACAAGGGCATCACCGTGCTGACCGGCGGCACCGACGTGCACCTCGTCCTCGTCGATCTGCGCAACTCGCAGCTCGACGGCCAGCAGGGCGAGGACCTGCTGCACGAGATCGGCATCACCGTCAACCGCAACGCGGTTCCGTTCGACCCGCGTCCGCCGATGGTCACGTCCGGTCTGCGCATCGGCACCCCGGCACTGGCCACCCGCGGCTTCGGGGACGAGCAGTTCACCGAGGTCGCCGAGATCATCGCGGCCGCGTTGACGGGGTCGTCCGACACCGCGACGCTGCGCGGCCGGGTGAGCAAGCTTGCCGCCGACGCTCCGCTGTACCAGGGTCTCGAGGACTGGAACCTGGTCTAGGCGCGACGCCCGGCAATCTGTCCGGATCGTCTCGTTTACCCAATCTTCACCGACACGCCTCGTCGCTCATCGAGCGGACGGGGCGTGTCGGCGTTAGCGTCGGGGGTGTAGACGGCGCAGTTGCCGGCTACGCGGGAGGTCCTGATCGTGACTGTGACAGGCAGAGCGAGGGGCCGGCACCCGGCCCTCGTGTCCCTCGTGGACACCAGGTTCGACCGGCCCATCGAACGAAGTCTGTGTGGTGCTGCACAGATCTAGGAGCCTCACGTGACTGCAACACGCTCCGTCCCCGCCCGCCGCTCCGGCAGGACCCCGGCGAAGAAACCCGATGTACGCACCTTCGTACTGGACACCTCCGTGTTGCTCTCCGATCCGTGGGCGGTGACCCGCTTCGCTGAGCACGAAGTGGTGCTGCCCCTCGTCGTGATCGGCGAACTCGAAGGCAAACGGCACCATCACGAACTGGGTTGGTTCGCGAGGGAATCGTTGCGGCTGCTCGACGACCTGCGCCTGCAGTACGGCCGGCTCGATCAGCCCATCCCCATCGGGACCGCGGGAGGCACCCTGCACGTCGAGCTCAACCACACCGACCCGGAGGTGTTGCCGGCCGGATTCCGCACCGACACCAACGACTCCCGGATCCTCGCGTGCGCGTTGAACCTCGCCGGCGACGGCCGCGACGTTGTGCTGGTCAGCAAGGACATTCCGCTCCGGGTCAAGGCCGGTGCCGTCGGGCTGACCGCCGACGAGTACCACGCCCAGGACGTGGTGACGTCGGGCTGGACCGGCATGACCGAGCTCGAGGTGGACAGGGCGCTGATCGACGACCTGTTCGCCGAGGGGATCGTCGACCTCGACACCGCGAGGGATCTGCCGTGCCACACGGGGATCCGGCTGCTGGGCGGCTCGTCCAGCGCCCTGGGCCGGGTCACGCCGGACAAGCGGGTACAGCTGGTGCGCGGAGATCGGGAGGCGTTCGGGTTGCACGGCCGTTCCGCGGAACAGCGGGTGGCGCTGGACCTGCTGCTCGACGAGTCCGTCGGCATCGTCTCGCTCGGCGGGAAAGCGGGGACGGGCAAGTCGGCGCTGGCGCTGACGGCGGGCCTCGAGGCCGTGCTGGAGCGGCGCACCCAGCGCAAGGTCGTGGTGTTCCGGCCGCTGTACGCCGTCGGCGGCCAGGAACTGGGCTATCTGCCGGGCAGCGAGAGCGAGAAGATGGGGCCGTGGGCGCAGGCCGTGTTCGATACCCTCGACGGTCTCGCGAGCCCGGAGGTGATGGACGAGGTCATCAGCCGGGGCATGCTGGAAGTGCTTCCGCTGACCCATATCCGGGGCCGGTCGCTGCACGACTCGTTCGTCATCGTCGACGAGGCCCAGTCCCTCGAGCGCAACGTGCTGCTCACCGTGCTGTCCCGGCTCGGCGCCGGCTCGCGGGTGGTGCTCACCCACGACGTCGCCCAGCGCGACAACCTGCGGGTGGGCCGCTACGACGGCGTCGCGGCGGTGATCGAGAAGCTCAAGGGACACCCGCTTTTCGCGCACGTCACCTTGACCCGCAGTGAGCGCTCGCCGATCGCGGCGCTGGTGACCGAGATGCTCGAGGAGTTCGCCCCGGGCGCCTGACGCCGTCGGCTGGTGGGCCGAATGTCACACCGGTGCGATGTGATCGACCCGATGTGACATTCGGCCACCGCCCCGCGCGAGCGGGTCAGTCCTGCGAGGGGCGCGGGCCGAGTTCGGCCTCGAGAACCTCCTGGACGACGCGCATCGCGGCCAGGCCGGCCGGGGCGCCGCAGTAGGCGCCCGCGTGGATGACCGCCTCGACGATCTCGGTGCGGGTCAGACCGTTTCGCAGGGCGCCGCGCACGTGCCCGCGCAGCTCGTTCTCCGCGCGCAGCGCGATCAGCATGCCCAGGTTGAGCAGGCTGCGGCTGCGACGGTCGAGTCCCGGCCGGGTCCACACCGAGCCCCACACGTGCTCGGTGACGAACTCCTGCATCTCCTCGGAGTCGGTGCCGCGGGCGCGGTCGAAGGCCCGCTCGACGAAGTCGGCGCCCATCACCTCGCTGCGGACCTGAACTCCGGCCTCGAATGCGGGCGTCCGGTCGGCGTCGGTCATCGTCGTGCTCCCTGCCTCGTCGCCGTCGAACGGTTCGGCGGCCGGGGAGATTCTACGACCGGCGCAGCACCGCCCGGAGCGCGCCGGCGCCCAATGCGCCGACGAACGTGCCGACGTTGTAGTGGTCGTCCCACACCGCGATCTTCCCGTCGCGCAGCTCGAACGTGCCGCACACCCAGAACCGGGCGGAGACGGGGCCGAGGCGCAGGACGTCGGTGCGCTCGGTGAGCACCACGTTTCCGGTCGCGGCGATGTGATGGATGGTGACGTCGAAGCCCAGCGACGGCCGGCGCAGGCCCTCGAGGATGCGCCGCACGCGGGGCAGGCCCCGCACGGTCGGCAGCGACGTGTTGTGCCAGGCGATGTCCGGGTCGAGGAGGGCGACGGCGCGCTCGACGTCCTCGGCGACCATCGCGTCGAGGAACTCGCGGACGACGGCGACGGACTTCTCGTCCACGGAGGTGTGCGGCTCGGTCATGACGCTCCTGTTCGGGTGAAGGTTCCCAGGCCGTTCTCGTTCCAGTACTCGAACGTGACGCCGTCGGGGGTGAAGGTGGCCGTGGAGATCGTCCCGTCCGGGGCGTTCTCACCGCCGTCGATCGGGAAGGTGAACACGTCGCCGTCCCAATGGTCGAGCCGGTAGGTCTGCCCGGCGGGACCGATGGTGAGCACCAGTGTGCCGGCGCGATCGTCGATCCGCGCGGGACCGTAGTACTCGCTGGTGTAGACGCCGGTGTACTGCCCGAGGGGGCGGGCCGGGGCCGGATTCGTGGGAGCGGGGCGTCCGACGAGCGAGCCCTTCGGGTCGTCGAACGATGCGAACGCCTTCTCGTAGAGGGCGAACCAGTCCTCGCGGATCTCGCCGAACTGCACGAGATCGGCGAACTCGGCGGCGAGGGTCTCCGGCACGCCGATCGGGGCGGCATTGGTGAGCGCGACGATCGCGACGTCCGCCGACGGCAGGGCCGTGAACGCGGTCGCGGCACCCAGCGAGAACGCCCCGGAATGGCTCAGCGTCACCCGCCCGGCCGGGCTCGTGCCCACATTGAACCCGTACCCGTAGAACCCCGCCCGGCTGTCGACGGTGCCCGGCGGGCTCGACACGGCCTGCGGGGACACCGCCGGCAGCAGGGCGTCCGCGTCGACGATGCGCCGGCCCTGGTACTCACCGTCGCCGAGCAGCATGGTCAGCCACCGCGCGACGTCGGTGACCGAGGCGCTCACCCCGCCGGCCGGGGACTGGGCGTCGGGATCGCGGACGGCGCGCGCGACGTAGTCGCCGTCGACGAGCTGATGACCCACGGCCCGGTTGGGCCGGGCCTCGTAGTCCTCGAATCGTGAACTGGTGGAGGTCATTCCGAGGGGTTCGTACAGCACCCGTGCCGACAGGTCCGCCCAGTCGGCCCCGGACGCGTCGGCCACCGCCTGCGCCGCGGCCGTGAGCCCGAAGTTGGTGTACTCGTAGGAATCCCGGAACGGCCCGAGCGGCAGCAGGCGGAACCGGTCGAACACCTGCTCGCGGTCGAAACCGAGATCCTCGAGCTCGTCGCCGGCGTGGTCGGGAAGCCCGGAGCGATGGGCGTAGAGATCGCCGACGGTCACGCGGCTCGTCACGTACGGGTCCGCGAGGGCGAAGCCCGGCAGGCGTTCGATCACCGGGGTGTCCCAGCCGATCACGCCCTCGCCGACCTGGTGTGCGACGACGGTTGCGCCGAGCGGCTTCGACATCGACGCCAGCTGGAAGACGGTGTCGGCATCCACTGCGGCGTCGCGGCCGGCCTCGCGCACACCGAACCCCTTCGCGTACACGATCTCACCGCGGTGCACGACCGCGACGGCCATCCCGGGGATGGCGGTCCGATCCATCAGTTCGCGTGCGAGGTCGTCGAGGCGGGCGACGGCGTCGTCGACCTGCCCGTCCGGGATGTCGACGCCGGCAACCTGCGGGGGAGTGAGCGACCGGGACTCCGGCGAGGCCGGTGCCGAGGACGTCGGGGAATCGGTGTCGACCGAGACGCACCCGGCCGACAGGGTCGCCACGAGGGCGAGGGCGGCGCCGATCCGGCGACGACGGGGTGCGCGCATGTCACGGCCTTTCTCGTCCGTCGCATGGTAAGCCCTGCGTCCGTGGCGCGGAAGCGTTCTGTTCCGCGTCACGGGCGCCGGTGACGGCGACGGACGCCGGTCGCAGCCTCGTTCGCCGATCGTTGTCCGACTGTGACGAGGAGAGCGGGCCGGGACGGTCGAACCGCCGCACCGGGCGCGACCTGCGCCGATGCTGCGATCGCGGCGGGGCGCGGACGGGCACCGGCCGCGCGGTCCGGTCCGGCGCGAGGAAACCGCCGCACGGGACGGTACGGGATGGTTAGCGTCGAGGGGCCGGTGTTCGGATGCCAACGAGGAGTGATCCCATGAATCGAATCCCGCGTCGTTCTGCCACTGTCGCCGCGGCCGTCGCCGCTGCAGGGCTGGTATTGGCCGGCTGCAGCAGCGACGACGGCACCACCGCAGAGGATGTGGTCGGCAGCGCCACGAGTGCAGCGCAGTCCGCGGTCGAGGGGGCAACGTCCGCCGCCCGGTCCGCGGTCGAAGACGCCACCGGAACCGGAGGCCCCACGGAACCGGGCGCCTCCGTGGAGGAGACGACCACGCTGCCGGGTGCGGGCGGCGCCGAGTACACCATCAGCGGGCCGATTCTCGCGAAGTACAACGAGATCGGCGGGGCGAACAGCCCGCTCGGGGCGCCGACCGCGGATCAGCAGGACGTCGGCGACGGCTACATTGCGGAGTTCGAGGGCGGCATCATCGCCTGGAGTCCCGACACCGACTCGCACGTGGTGTGGGGCGAGATCCGCACCGCCTGGGAGGCCCAGGGCGGCGCGGAGGGTGAACTCGGCTTCCCGATCAGTGACGAGCGCCCGATCCCGAACGGCCTGGAGAGCGAGTTCGAGATGGGCACCATCACCTACGTCGCGGGTGCGACGCAGGTGATCCCGAAGTAACCCGTCCCGATGTAGCCCGCGCCGGCTACGGCTGGAACACGAGCCGGCCGACGGTGTGCCCGTCCCCGAGGCGGGCCACCCCGTCGGCGACGTCGTCGAGGGAGAGCCGCTCGCTGATCAGCGGCTTGATGGCGCCGTCGTCGGCGAGGCGGCACAGTTCCTCGTGGCACGCCTCGATCGCGGCACGGTTGTACTGCCGGTACAGGCCCCAGTGCAGGCCGATGATCGAGTAGTTCTTGATGAGCGCGTGGTTCAGCGCCGGTTGCGGGATGGTGCCCCCGGCGAACCCGATCACCAGGATGCGGCCCTCGAACGCGATGCACTTGGTGGAGCGGTTGTACGAGTCGCCGCCGACGGGGTCGTAGATCACGTCCGCGCCGCGGCCGGCGGTGACGTCCTTGACGACGTCGACGAAGTCCTCGCGGTGCCGGTCGACGACGACGTCGGCGCCGAGAGCCCGGCAGTAGTCGGCCTTCTCGGCGCCGCCGACGACACCGATCACGGTGGCCCCGGCGGCCTTGCCGAGTTGCACTGCGGCACTGCCGACCCCACCGGCGGCAGCGTGCACGAGCAGGGTCTCCCCGGCCCGCAACTGCGTACGGCGGTGCAGGGCGAACCACGACGTCTGGTACCCGATCGACAGCGCCGAGGCCTCGGCGTCGTCGAGGGACGCCGGAGCGCGGTAGGCGTCCTCCTCCGGAACCACGGCGAGCTCGGCGAATCCGCCGAAGGGGAACTCGGGATTGCCGATGATCCGGTCGCCGACGGCGAAGCGGGTGACGCCCTCGCCGGCCGCGACGACGGTCCCGGCGAGTTCGACGCCCGGTGTGAAGGGCAGTTCCGGCTTCAGCTGGTACTGCCCGCGGCACAGCAGCACGTCGGGGAAGTTGGCCGGCGCCGCGGCGACGCGCACGACGAGCCGTCCGGGCCCCGCCTCGGGGTCGGGGACGTCCGTCAGCTGCAGCGCTTCCTTGGGCTCGCCCACTTCGTGAATTCGCCAGGCCTTCATAGGGTTACCTTTCGCTCGAGTTCGGTGTGCGGAGGTGCGCTCAGCGGGCGGCGACGCCGGCCTCGGCTGCGGCGGCGGTACCGAGCATCGCTCCACCGTCGACGACGAGGGTCTCGCCGGTGATCCAGCTCGCCGCGTCGGAGGCGAGGAAGGCCACCGCCGAGGCGATGTCGGCCGGTTCGCCGATCCTGCCGAGCGGCAGGGCCGCGTCGAGCCGGTCCTCGTGGTCCTTCCACAGGGCCTCGGCCAGGCGAGTGCGCACGACGCCCGGGGCGACGGCGTTGACCCGCACCCGCGGCGCCAGCTCGAGGGCGAGCTGGCGGGTGAGGTGGATCAGCGCCGCCTTCGAGGCGTTGTAGAGGCCGATGTTCGCTTCGGGTGCCATCCCGCCGACGGAGGCGGTGTTGACGACCGCGCCCCCGTGCTCGCCCATCCACTCCCGCACGGCCAGGGAGGTCCACAGCACCGGACCCCACAGGTTGACGTCGAAGGTCTTGGCGAACCGGGCGTGGTCCTGGGCGATCACCGGGCCGAACGCGGGGTTGGTGCCGGCGTTGTTGACGAGGATGTCCAGGCGCCCGAACCGCTCGACGGTGAGTTCGACGCACCGCCGGGCCGCGTCCTCGTCGACCGCGTGCGCGCCGACACCGAGTGCGGTGCCCCGCACCCCGGCCGCGGTGACCTGCGCGGCCGCGGCGTCGGCCGCGTCCTGCTTGCGGGAGGTGAGCACCACGTTCGCGCCGGCCGCCGCGAGGTCCCGGGCGACGGCCAGGCCGATACCGCGGGACGCCCCGGTGACGATCGCGGTGCGGCCGGTCAGATCGAGTCCGGTCATGGGTCAGCCCACCGTCACCTTGTGGCCGTTGACCGACGGGGCGCCGGCGGGAGCGGTGCGGTACTTGCGCAGCTCGGCGACGGCGATGGAGCGCTTGTGCACCTCGTCGGGGCCGTCGGCGAGGCGCAGCGTGCGCATGTGTGCGTACATCATCGCGAGCGGGAAGTCGTCGGTGACGCCGCCGCCGCCGTGCACCTGGATGGCACGGTCGATGATCTTCAGCGCCATCGTCGGGGCGGCGACCTTGATGGCCGCGATCTCCATGCGTGCCTGCTTGTTGCCGACGGTGTCCATCAGGTGCGCCGCCTTCAGGGTGAGCAGCCGGGTCATCTCGATCTCGATGCGGGCCTCGGCGATCCAGTCCTGGATGTTGGCGCGCTCGCTGAGGGGCTGACCGAACGTCACCCGGCTCGACGCGCGCCGGCACAGGAGCTCGAGGGCCCGCTCGGCCATGCCGATGGCGCGCATGCAGTGGTGGATGCGGCCGGGTCCGAGCCGGGCCTGGCTGATCGCGAAGCCCTCGCCCTCGCCCGCGAGGACGTCCTTGCTCGGCACCCGCACGTTCTCGAAGGTGATCTCGGCGTGGCCCTCGCGGTCGGCGTACCCGAAGACCGGCAGGTTGCGCACCACTGTCACGCCGGGGGCGTCGATCGGGACGACCATCATCGACTGCTGGCGGTGCGGGGCGGCGGTGGGATCGGTCTTGCCCATCACGATGAGTACCTTGCAGTTCTTGTGCATCGCGTTGGAGGCGAACCACTTACGCCCGTTGAGGACGTACTCGTCGCCGTCCCGGACCATGGACAGCTCGATGTTGGTGGCGTCGGAGCTGGCGACGGCGGGTTCGGTCATCGCGAACGCCGAGGCCATCGTGCCCTCGAGCAGCGGGCGCAGGTACTTCTCCTTGTGCTCGTCGGTCCCGAAGAGGGTGAGCACCTCCATGTTGCCGGTGTCGGGGGCGTTGCAGTTGCACGCCTCGGAGGCGATGTGGCTGCGGCCCATGATCTCGGCGAGGGGCGCGTACTCGAGGTTGGTCAGGCCCGGGCCCCAGTCGGGGTGGGGGTGGAAGAGGTTCCACAGGCCACGCCGGCGGGCCTCGGCCTTGAGCTCCTCGAGGATCGGGGGCTGGAAGTGCGGGTCCCCGGAGGCGCGCATCTGCTCCTCGTACACCGCCTCGGCGGGGTAGACGTGCTCGTCCATGAAGGCGAGCAGGGTGTCGCGGTACTGCACGGTGCGCTCGGACATTTCGTAGACCGACATGGTCACTCCTGGCGGAAGGGGGGCAGGGCTGGGATCGCCCGTCGTCGAAGGCGGTGCGTCGCGAAGAGGATGGTGACGGGACGTCTCCCTCTCTGTATAGTTGAACGCGGTTTCAACTTCAAGTTTTGATTCGGCGCGAGTCGTTCCGGCCGCGCGGAGAGGAAGCATCCATGACCGACGACATCACCACCCTGCCCGTGCGTCCCACGGGCCTCGACGACCTCCAGGCCCTGGTGGGACGGGATATCGGGCCGACGGACTGGGTGCCGGTCACCCAGGAACTCGTGAACGCCTTCGCCGAGGTCACCGACGACCACCAGTGGATCCACGTCGACCCCGAGCGCGCCGCGACGAGTCCTCTGGGCACGACGATCGCGCACGGTCTGCTCGTGCTCTCGCTGGGGCCGGGACTGTCCTACAAGCTCATGAGCTTCGACGGGTTCGCCCACGGGCTCAACTACGGCTACGACAAGGTGCGCTTCGTCTCGCCGCTGCCGGTGGGCTCCCGCATCCGGATGCGCATGCAGGTTCTCGGGGCCGAGGCCGCCGGTGGCGGCATCCAGATCCGGACGCTGCAGACGTTCGAGCGCGAGGGGCAGGAGAAGCCGGTCGCGGTGGCCGAGTCGCTCGCCCGCGTCGTCGCCTGAGGGGTATACGGCAAAGATGCTGCCGGCCTCCACGAGTGATCGTGGAGGCCGGCAGCACCCGTTCCGGTTACCGTGCGTGGGCGATGCCCGGGACGGCCTTCGGGTCGCAGCGCACCGCCGCGGGGTTGGTCTCCTTCAGCACCCACGCCGAGAACAGCGTGAGGGCGCCCATCAGGGCCACGAACACCGAGACCCACGTCGTCGTGCCGGTGTTGGCGATCAGGGCGGTCATGATGAACGGCGTGCCACCGCTGACGGTGACGGCGGCGAGCTGGTAGGCGAGCGACGCGCCCGAGAGCCGGACGTTCGGTTCGAAGAGCTCGCCCAGGTACGCCGCCAGTGGGCCGTACGTCATGGACTGGAAGATCGAGCCGACCGTGACGGCCACCGCGAACAACACGAGATTCGCGGTGTTGACGAGCCAGAAGTAGGGGAAGGCCCACAGCACGAGCGCCGCGGCCCCGATCATGATCATCGGCCGGCGGCCGACGCGGTCGGAGATCCACCCCGACCACAGGATGAACCCGAGACCCACCAGCGAGCTGGCCAGCGACACGGCCAGGATCGAGTTGCGGTTCATGCCGAGTTCGGTGGTGCCGTAGCTCAGGACGCCGGCGATGCTGATGTAGAACAGCGAGTTCGTCGCGGCGAGCAGGCCGCAGCCCAGCAGGATCTTGCGCCAGTGGGTGCGGATCGCCTCGGCCAGCGGGGCCTGGACGACCTGCTGCTCGGGCCGGGTTGCTGCGACTTCGGCCTGCAGTTCCCGGAATTCGGGGGTGTCCTCCACCTTGGTCTGGATGTAGAGGACGACGGGGAACAGCGCCGCGCTGGCGAGGAACGGGATCCGCCAGCCCCAGTCGAGGAACACCTCGTTCGGCATCGCGGCCGTCGCCGTCAGGAAGGCGACGTTGCCCAGGATGACGCCGCACGGCACACCCATCTGCCCGAACGTGCCGGCGAAGCCGCGCCGCTTGGGATCCGCGGACTCGGTGAGCAGCAGGACGATTCCGCCCCACTGTCCGCCGCAGGCGATGCCCTGCAGGAAGCGCAGCGTCACCAGGAGGATGGGGGCGAGGACGCCGATGGAGGCGGCGGAGGGCAGGCAGCCGATGAGGAACGTCGCCAGGCCCATGAGCAGCAGGGAGACCACGACGACGGGTTTGCGGCCGTAGCGGTCACCGAAGTGGCCGGCTACGAGTCCGCCGATGGGACGGGCCACGAATCCGGCCCAGAAGGTGCTGAAGGACAACAGCGTTCCCATCAGGGGTGAGCTGTCGGGGAAGAACACGTGCGGGAAGACCAGCGCCGCGGCGGTGCCGTAGAGAAAGAAGTCGTACCACTCGATCGAGCTGCCGATGAGCCCGGCGGCGAGCAGCTTACGATGAGCGCGCGTGTGGTGCGACGTGCCGGCGGGCGCGATGCCGGTCGGACTCACGGATGACGATGTCACAGATCAATTCCTCCGGTCGGACGGGCCGAGAAACAGCACTCAAACATGAATTCGGGTTCAGGCTGTGGTGCTAGTCTGGGGCATCCGTCATGTGATGTCAATCACGAGCGGGCCTCCCCCCAAAATGTCACTCGACGAAGGGAAACCAGTCATGGCCAGTGTTCTCGACCCCGTCCTCGCCCATGCGGACGCGGCGCCGGAACGCATCGCCCTGCGCACGCAGGACGGGCAGCGAAGCTATCGCCGGCTTCGCGACGACGCGCTGCGCTACGGCGCACTGCTCCGCGGTCGCGGCGTCACCACCGGCGACCGGGTGCTCCTGCTCGCCCCGTCGGTACCCGAATTCGTCGTGGCATACCTGGGCATCCAGGCGGTCGGCGCCGTGGTGGTTCCGGTGAACACCATGTCCACCGCGGCCGAGCTGAGCTATACGCTCGGGGACTCGCGGGCCGTGCTCGCGATCGCCTGGCACGGCGCCTCCGCCTCGGTGGCCGAGGCCGCGGAGGGTCTCGGCGTGCCGTGGCTGCCGCTGGAGCCGGGCGCCGCGGTCGAGGAGGACCCCATCGACCCCGTCGACCGTGCCGACGGCGACATCGCGGCGGTGCTGTACACGTCGGGCACCACCGGCCGCCCCAAGGGGGCCCAGCTCACCGTCTCGAATCTGCTGTCCGCGGGCCGTATTTCGTGCACATTGTCCGGATCGGGACCCGAGGACCGTGTGGGGACCGGATTGCCGCTGTTCCACATCTTCGGCCAGGCCTCGGTGATGATGTCGGCGTTCACCGCCGGATCCTCCCTGTCCCTGCTGTCCCCGTTCGACCCGGCGGCGATGCTCGATCTCGTGGTCCGGGATCGGCTGACGGTGGTGTGCGGGGTTCCGACCATGTGGAACGCGATGCTGCATGCCGAATCGCCCTACGGCCCGGCGGATTTCGAGGGGCTGCGGCTGGCGGTCTCGGGGGGAGCGTCGCTGCCGGGTGAGGTGGCCCGCGACTTCGGGCAGCGCTTCGGCTGCACCATCCGGGAGGGCTACGGCCTGACGGAAACCACGGCCATGGCGACCTTCTCGTGGGGGGACGTCCCGGCGCGCATCGGGTACAGCGGAACCGCGGCCCCGGACATCGAGGTCGAGGTCTACGGGCCGGACGGTGCCCCGTGCGGGCCCGGCGAGGTGGGGGAGGTGTTCGTCCGCGGACCCGTCGTCATGGCCGGCTACTGGCAGCGCCCGGCAGACACCGCGGCCGTGCTCGACGAGCAGGGCTGGTTCCGCACCGGCGACCTCGGAGAGTTCGACGAGCAGGGCCGGTTGCGCATCGTCGACCGGGTCAAGGACCTCGTCATCCGCGGCGGCTACAACGTGTACCCCAGCGAGGTGGAGGAGGTGCTCTACGAGCATCCCGACGTCGTCGAGGCCGCCGTGGTGGGCGTCCCGGACCGGCACTACGGCGAGGAGATCGCCGCGGTGGTCGTGCTGCGCGACGGCGGCGGCGCCGACGCCGAGGACGTCGTGCGATGGTGCCGGGAGCGGTTGTCCGCCTACAAGGCACCCCGCATCGTCCGCTTCGTCGACGCACTGCCGAAGGGGGCGTCCGGGAAGATCCTCAAGCGGGCCATCGACCGGGACGAGTTGTCCCGGTTCGTCGTACGCCGCTCCGAGTCGGCGGTGTGATCCGCGCCGTCCGCTGCCGGGTGCCACACCCGGCAGCGGACGGCACCCGACTCAGTACGTGTCGCGGCGTTCGAAGATCTCGCGCGGGTTGTCGATCAGCATCCGGTCGATGTCCGCCTCGCTCACCCCGGCCTCCCGCAGGGCGGGCAGCACGTCGTTGTGCAGGTGCATGTAGCTCCACCGCGGCGTCTCCACGGCGAGCATCTTCGGATCGAGCCAGTCGTTGAGGGTGGCGTAGTCCTGCGACAGCAGCATCCGGCCGGCATAGCCGCGCTCGACGAGGGTCGCGATGGTCTTCACCCGCTGCTCGAATCCGAGGTAGACGTCGACGCCGCAGCGGTCCATGCCGATATACGACCCGGCGTCCATCAGCGACGTGAGGTAGCCGATGTCGTCGGAATCGCCGCTGTGGCCGACGATCACACGGGAGAGGTCGACACCCTCCTCGGTGAACAGGCGCTGCATCACCAGCCCCGACTCGGAGTGGGCGTGGGTGTGCACGGTGATCGGCACGCCGGTGCGGCGGTGGGCGACCGCCACGGCCCGGGCCGTGCGTTCGACGCCTGCGGTCAGGCCCGGGGCGTCGATGGCGCACTTGAGCATTCCGGCGCGCACTCCGGAATCGAGGATGCCCTCCTCGATGTCGCGGACGAAGAAGTCCACCAGGGGTTCCGGGCCACCGAACAGGGTGCCGGGGCCGCGGTAGTGGAAGTAGTGCGGCAGGTCCATGTAGGTGTAGAGACCGGTCGCCACGACGATGTTCATGTCGGTGGCCTCGGCGACCCGCCGGATCAGGTCGATGTTGCGGCCCGTGCCGACCACGGTGAGGTCGACGAACGTGTCGAAGCCGGCCGCGTGCACCTCCCGGACGCGGTCGATCGCCTCCGCGACCGCCGCGTCGAGGTCGACGCCGATGTCCCAGTTGCCGTGCAGTTCGGGGGAGAGGACGAACAGGTGCTCGTGCATCAACGTCCGGCCGAGGCTGCCGCTGTCGACGGTGCCGGTGACGGTGGGGACGGTGGTCATGGCGTCTCGCTTCCTGAAGACCTGAATTGGAATTCAGCTTCATATGAGACCACGATGAGACGCCTGTCACAAGACCCACCGGCGTCGGGCGCAGTCAGCCCTGCGGCTCGACCCGCGTCATCGCCAGCACGTCGAGCCGCCGGTCCAGCTCCTCCTCGCTCAGGCCGTCGCCGATCAGGCCCCGGTCGATCACCGCCTGCCGGATCGTCTTCTTCTCCCGCAGCGCCTCCTTCGCGACCGCGGCGGCCTCCTCGTATCCGATCGCCGAGTTCAGCGGCGTCACGATCGACGGCGACGACTCCGCCAGGGTGCGCAGGTGCTCGGTGTTCGCCACGAGACCGTCGACGCACCGCTCGGCGAACAGGCGCGAGACGTTGGCCAGCAGGCGCAACGACTCGAGCAGGTTGCGGGCCATCATCGGGATGTACACGTTGAGCTCGAACGCGCCCGCGGCGCCGCCCCACGCCACGGCCGCGTCGTTGCCCACGACCTGCGCCGCCACCTGGGTCACCGCCTCCGGCAGCACGGGGTTCACCTTGCCCGGCATGATCGAGCTGCCCGGCTGCAGGTCCGGCAGCTGGATCTCGGCGAGACCCGTCAACGGACCCGACCCCATCCACCGGATGTCGTTCGCGATCTTCGTCAGCGAGACCGCGATGGTCCGCAGCGCCCCGGACGCCTCGACCAGACCGTCGCGCGCGGCCTGCGCTTCGAAACTGTTCTTCGCCGGCGTCAGCGCCTCCACCCCGGTCGCGCGCACCAGTTCGGCGACGACGCGGGGGCCGAACCCCTCGGGGGCATTCAGGCCCGTCCCGACGGCGGTGCCGCCGATGGCCAGCTCGCCGAGCCGCGGCAGCGTCGCCTGCACCCGCTCGATGCCGGCCTCGATCTGCCGGGCGTAGCCCCCGAACTCCTGCCCGAGCGTGACCGGCACGGCATCCATCAGATGGGTCCGGCCGGACTTGACGACCCGCTTCCACTCCTCCGCCTTCGCGGCGAGGGACGCCCGCAGCCGGTCGAGGGCCGGGATGAGATCCTTCACCGCCGCCTCGGTGGCGGCGACGTGCGTCGCGGTGGGGAAGGTGTCGTTCGACGACTGCGACATGTTGACGTGATCGTTGGGATGCACCGTCACCCCGCGCTGCGCGGCGAGGCTCGCGATGACCTCGTTGGCGTTCATGTTCGAGCTCGTGCCCGAACCGGTCTGGAACACGTCGATGGGGAACTGGTCGTCGTGCAGGCCCTCGGCGATCTCGGTAGCGGCGGCGACGATCGCGTCGGCCTTCTCCGCGTCGAGCAGGCCCAGGTCCTGGTTGACCCGGGCACACGCCGCCTTGAGCAGGCCCATCGCGCGGATCTGGGTGCGTTCGAGGCCGCGGCCGGAGATCGGGAAGTTCTCCACGGCCCGCTGGGTCTGAGCGCGCCACAGGGCGTCGGCCGGGACCCGGACCTCACCCATGGTGTCGTGTTCGATTCGGAACTGCTGCTCGGGATTCTCGGCCATGGCTTCACAGTAGGCGGCTCGCGCCGCAGGGGCGCCCCTTCGGACCGGCGGAGATCCGAAAGGACACCACGACCGCGAAGCGGGTCACGGCATGGGAGGAACGGCCCCCGCGACGCCGTGGAAATCGATCGACGTGAACTCGCTGAGCTTCTTCAGACGGTGGTACGCCTCGACCATCCGGACGGTGCCGGACTTGCTGCGCATCACGATCGACTGCGTCGTCGCGCCGCCGCCGTAGTAGCGGACACCCTTGACGAGTTCGCCGTCGGTGACGCCGGTCGCGCAGAAGAAGATGTTCTCACCCTTGACCAGGTCCGTGGTGGTCAGCACGCGGCCCGGTTCGTGGCCCGCGTCGATCGCCTTCTGCCGCTCCGCGTCGTCCTTCGGCGCCAGCCGGCCCTGCAGCGCGCCACCCATGCAGCGCATCGCGGCCGCGGCGATGATGCCCTCCGGGGTGCCGCCGATGCCGAGCAGCATGTCGACACCCGAACCCGGGCGCGCCGCGGCGATCGCGCCGGCGACGTCACCGTCGGAGATCAGGCGGATGCGCGCGCCAGTCGCGCGCACATCGCTGATGAGCTGCGCGTGCCGGGGACGGTCGAGGATCGTGACGGTGATGTCGGAGATCTCCGAGTGCTTCGCCTTCGCGACCCGGCTGATGTTCTCGGCGACAGGCGCGGTGATGTCGATGACGTCCGCGGCCTCCGGGCCGACGGCGATCTTGTCCATGTAGAACACGGCGGACGGGTCGAACATGGCGCCGCGCTCGGCGACGGCGAGCACCGCGATGGAGCCGGGCGCACCCTTCGCCATCAGGGTGGTGCCGTCGATCGGGTCGACCGCCACGTCGCACAGCGGGCCGTCGCCGTTGCCGACCTCCTCGCCGTTGTAGAGCATGGGCGCCTCGTCCTTCTCGCCCTCACCGATCACGACGACGCCGCGCATCGACACCGAGCTGACCATGTGACGCATGGCGTCGACGGCGGCGCCGTCGCCGCCTTCCTTGTCACCGCGGCCGACCCAGCGGCCCGCAGCCATCGCCGCGGCCTCGGTGACACGCACCAGCTCGAGGGCGAGATTGCGGTCCGGGGCCTGGCGGCGGGTCGGGGTGCTGGCCGTCATGGGCTACTGCCTCCTGATGCAGTCGGTCGGCGCGGACGCCGACGCGGGACGGCCGCCGAGGGGACAGCCGCCGGGTTCCGATGGTTTCGAGTGGTAATTCTCTCATCACCGCCCCGTCGGCGGGGCTCGGACCCGGCCACGTGCGGGTATCGGTGCGGACGGCTGTCAGACTGGAAGCGTGGCCTCCCAGAAACCCCGCATTCTCCACGACACGCGCGACATGGCGTGGTCGCTGATCCCGCTTCTGCTGATCATGGTCGTCGTGGCCGCGATCGCCAGCCAATGCTCCTTCAGCCCCGGCGGCCCCACGGCGGGACCCGTGCCCAGCTTCGACGTCGACGCCGGCCTGAAGTACGACGCCCGCGAGCTGGACTTCCCGATCCGGCAGCCGAAGGTGCCCGAGGACTGGCAGGCCAACTCCGGCAGCCGCAGCATCATCACCGGCGAGCAGGGTGGCGATTCGAGCACCGTCGGATTCATCACCCCTGACGGCCGGTACGTGCGGTTCACCCAGTCGAATGCGGGGGAGGACGAGCTGGTGCGGTTCGTCGCCGGGGAGCCGCGCACCGCGACCGGGGCGCAGAGCCTCGCCGGCCGCGACTGGGTGGTCTACGGCGGCGAGGGCGTCGAACCGCTGTGGGTGTCCGACTTCGGCGACGTCCGGATCCTCATCGGCGGCTCCGGCGACGAGGCCGAGTTCCGCGAGCTGGCGACCGCCGCGGGTGCGGCCGAACCGCTGCAGCCCTAGCAGCCGCTCCGCTCACTCCTCGTCGTCGTCGGCGTGCGACAGCGCGGTCTCCACACGCTGCCGGGCACCGGCGAGATGCTCCTCGCAGCGCCGCGCGAGCGCCTCGCCCCGTTCCCACAGCGCCAGCGAATCGTCCAGGTCCAAGCCACCCTGTTCGAGCATCTTGACCACGTTGACCAGTTCGTCGCGCGCACGCTCGTAGCCGAACTCCGCCACGTCGTCGTTCGGGCCGCTCGCGGCCGTGGTCTTCGGGCCGCTCGCGGCCGTGTCCTTCGGGCCGCTCGCGGCCGTGTCCTTCGGGCCGCTCGCGGCCGTGGTCTTCGTCTCGCTCATCCGTTCCCCGTCACTTCTCTCGTCCGATGACGGCGGCGCGCAGCGCCCCGTCGGTGACCCGCACCCGCAGCTGGGTGCCGGGCGGTGCGTCGCCGGCCGACCGCAGCACCTCCGGATCCCCGTCGGGGACCACCCGCTGGACCACCGCGTAGCCGCGGGCGAGGGTGGCGGCGGGACCGAGGGTCGCGAGCCGCGCGCCGAGGTGCTCGATCCGGGCGGCCTCGGCGTCGATCGCGCGGGTCACGTCGCGACGGGCGCACTGCCGCAGCCGCTCGATCTCCTCGCTTCGCCGGTCGACGGTGCGCAGGGGGTCTGCGAGCACCGGCCGGCTGCGCAACTGCTCGATCACCTGCTCCTCCCGGCGCACCCAGTTCCGCAGCGCCGCCGCCGACCGCCCTCGTAGCTCGTCCACCAGGTCCTGTTCGGCCACCGCGTCCGGCACGATCCGTTTGGCGGCGTCGGTGGGGGTCGCCGCCCGCAGGTCGGCGACGTGGTCGGACAGCGGGCTGTCCGGTTCGTGCCCGATGGCGCTGACCACCGGCGTCGTGCACCGGACGATCGCGCGGCACAGCGCCTCGTCCGAGAACGGCAGCAGGTCCTCCACGCTGCCGCCGCCGCGCGCGAGCACGATGACGTCGACGGACGGGTCGGCGTCGAGTTCCTCGAGCGCATCCAGGATCTGCGGGACCGCGGTGGGCCCCTGGACGGCGGTGTTGCGGATCTCGAAACGGACGGCCGGCCATCGGCGCTGCGCGACGCTGAGCACGTCCCGCTCGGCGGCGCTCGCGCGCCCGGTGATCAGACCGATCCGCTGCGGCAGGAACGGCAGGGGCCGCTTGAGCCGAGGGTCGAACAGTCCCTCGGCCGCGAGCAGCGCACGCAGCCGCTCGATGCGGGCGAGGAGTTCGCCGATACCGACGGCGCGGATCTCGGTGACCCGCAGGGCGAGGGTGCCGCGGCCGGTCCAGAACGACAGCTTGCCGAACATCACCACCCGGCTGCCCTCGGTGAGCGGAACGGGGGAGTTCTGCACCAGTTGCGGCGAGCACGTCACCGACAGCGACATGTCCGCCGACGGATCCCGCAACGTGAGGAACGCGGTGCGGGTGCCGGGACGCACGTTGAGCTGGGTGATCTGGCCCTCCACCCAGACCGAACCGAGCCGGTCGATCCAGCCGGCGACCTTCTGCGAGACGGTCCGGACCGGCCACGGATGCTCCGCGGAGTTGGACGGGGTGACCGTGGGCGCGGAGGTCACTTGGTGCTTGCGTTCGCGATCCGGTTGGACAGCATGGTCTCGAACGGGTCGCGTGCGCGCGTGGCGCTCTCGTACTCCAGCAGCGCCCGCAGGTCCTCGACCGACAGGGTGCGCATCCGGGCCCGCAGCTGTGCCAGGGTCAGCGACGGGTAGTCGAGCAGTTCGACGATCTCGGGCACCTCGGATCCTGCCGCGCTCCCGGCGGTCGTCTTCTTCGCCGCCTTCTTCGCGGATTTGCCCCCGGCCGCGTCGGCGCCGCCGACGGCGGTCTTGCCGGCGCTGATCTTCGCGGCGGTGGACTCGGCGGGCGACCCGGTCTCGGGGGCGCCGGAGCCGGCGGTCTCCGTCTCGGCGACGGGGGACTTGCCCGCCTTCGGGCCGGTGGCCACCGGCACCGCGGCCTCCGCGGCCGGCGGCATCGAGTAGAGCGCGAACCGCCCCGGCGCCGCGGCGGTCGACATCTCGGCAGTGCCCGCCGGCACCTCGGCGTCGTCGTCGAAGGTGGCCCACGACGGCTCCTCGGCGGGGGCCGCGCCGAGCAGCTCGAACAGCTGGTCGCCCTTGATGGCGAGCGACGTCATCGTCTGCTGGATCCGCATCGTTGTCTGAAGGATCTGGCTGACCGTGGTCATCGGCAGCGCGACCGCGGTGGACGGCAGCTTGAGGGTCTCTTCGTACGCGGTGACGGCCAGCCCGGCCGCCACCCGCGCCATGAACGGTGGACGGATCATGAGAAACAGACTGCCTCACGTGCCGCCCGATTGGTAGCCGACGAGGGCCGACCCCGCGAACGGCCCGTACCCTGGAGGCATGTCTGCGCCTGTTCCCCTCGAAGTCGGAATCACTCGGTCGGCCGGTTCACCTGCTGCCGGTAAGCGCGTCCTGCTCGCCGAGCCGCGCGGGTACTGCGCCGGCGTCGACCGGGCCGTCGAAACGGTGGAGAAGGCACTCGAGAAGCACGGTGCCCCGATCTACGTCCGCAAGGAGATCGTCCACAACCGTCACGTGGTCGAGACCCTCGCCGAGCGTGGCGTGGTCTTCGTCGACGAGACCGACCAGGTGCCGGCGGGCGCGGTGCTGGTGTTCTCGGCGCACGGTGTCTCGCCCGCGGTGCACGCCTCCGCCGCCGAACGCAACCTGCGCACCATCGATGCCACGTGCCCGCTGGTGACGAAGGTGCACCAGGAGGCCAAGCGCTTCGCCCGCGACGACTACGACATCCTGCTCATCGGTCACGAGGGTCACGAGGAGGTGGAAGGCACCGCCGGCGAGGCTCCCGACCACGTCCAGCTCGTCGACGGGCCCAACGCGGTCGACCACGTCACCGTGCGCGACGAGGCCAAGGTGATCTGGCTGTCGCAGACCACCCTCAGCGTCGACGAGACCATGGAGACGGTCCAGCGGCTGCGCACGAAGTTCCCCCTGCTGCAGGACCCCCCGAGCGACGACATCTGCTACGCCACCCAGAATCGGCAGGTGGCGGTCAAGGCGATGGCGCCCGAATGCGACCTCGTCATCGTCGTGGGCTCGCGCAACTCGTCGAACTCGGTGCGGCTCGTGGAGGTGGCGCTGGGTGCCGGTGCCCGGGCCGCGCATCTCGTCGACTACGCCCGCGAGGTCGACCCGGCCTGGCTCGAGGGCGTGCAGACCGTCGGGATCACCTCGGGCGCATCGGTGCCGGAGGTTCTGGTGCGCGGCGTGATCGACCTGCTCGCCGAGCACGGCTTCGCCGATGTGCAGTCGGTGACCACGGCCAACGAGACCCTGGTGTTCGCGCTGCCCCGGGAACTGCGCTCCGCGCGGCGCGCCTGATCGGGCACGCTCAGTCCTCGTACCGGTCCCGGTAGCGCACCCGGGGCCGCCGGTATTCCGGGGTCTCCGGAACCGGGGACTGCCTGCGGGGCGGCGGGGGAACATCGCCCCGCTCGTAGGGCCGGTCGGTGCGGGTCCGGTGGTCGCCGCGCCGGTCGTATTCCCGGCGGGCCTCGGCGGCCCGTCGCGGTGCCGGTTCGCTGCGCCGCGGCCGGTCGGCGACGTCACGTGCCGCGGCCGGTTCGGTTGCGCCGCGACGGACCGCGTCCGGAGCCGGGGCCGGGGCGGTGGTGCGGCGCCGCACCACCGGGTTGTCGCGCGTGTCCGCCACCTGCCGCACGCTGGCCTTGGTGGAGGCGGGCGGC
>NZ_WVTE01000264.1:0-29777 GCF_009939605.1 Rhodococcus sp. YH1
CTGCTTCCTATGCAGCAATACACGGCCCCAAAGGGTGGAACCGTGTATCCGGCGATTCTAGCACCAACGTGGTCTCCACCACGGAATCCGCAGCGTGCGGTCCTGTTCGCCACTGGCTTGGGGGGAACGTTCGAGGGATCCGCGTTGCCGTCGTCGCTGCGAGTGCGGCGACCAGTCGACGGAGCCGGGGGCTCCAACCCGAAGGAAGTGATCGAGGATGACCGAGACCCAGGTGACCTGGCTGACACAGGAGTCGTACGACCGACTCAAGGCAGAACTCGACCAGCTCATCGCGAATCGTCCCGTCATCGCGGCCGAGATCAACGAGCGCCGTGAAGAGGGCGACCTCAAGGAGAACGGTGGTTACCACGCCGCTCGCGAGGAGCAGGGTCAGCAGGAGGCCCGGATTCGTCAGCTGCAGGAACTGCTGAACAACGCGAAGGTCGGTGTTGCGCCCACCCAGTCCGGCGTCGCGCTGCCCGGCTCGGTCGTCACGGTGTACTACGACGGCGACGAAAGCGACAAGGAAACGTTCCTCATCGCCACCCGTGAGGAAGGCGCCCGGGGCAACGAGATCGAGATCTACTCGCCCAGCTCCCCGCTGGGCGGTGCCCTGATCGACGCGAAGGTCGGCGAGACCCGCGAGTACACGCTCCCCAACGGCAGCACCATGAAGGTGACGCTCGTCAGCGCGGAGCCGTACCACAGCTGATCGGCGGCAGCCGCCTCGCGGCGCGGCCGGCACGACGTGAAGGGCCCGACCGGTCTCCGGTCGGGCCCTTCTCGCGCGCCCGGGGCAGGCGGTTCAGAGCAGGCGCCGGGCCTTCATGCCGGGGAAGACCGCGCCGACGCGCACCACGTCCCCGAACGTCGGGGCGTGCACCATCTGACCGCCGCCGATGTAGATGCCCACGTGCCCCGGCCCGTCGGACTGCCAGTTGCCGAATACCAGATCCCCCGGCCGGGCCAGCTGGATCGGGATCTCGGTGCCGACCCGCCACTGCGTCTGCGAGGTGCGCGGCAACGTCACCCCGGTCGCCGCGTACACCGCGTACGACGTCAGGCCCGAGCAGTCGAACCCGCCCCCCGACGGACCGTTGACGTTGCCGCCACCCCACACGTACGGCAGCCCCAGATACCGGAAGGCCAGGTCCACCACCCGGTTGCCGGTCTCGGTCATCCCCGGCAACCCGAGCCCGAAGAACGGCGAGAGCAGCCGCGCGAACACCATCTCCGTCGCCCGGATCTTCGCCACGTACGGCTTGGTCTGGTTCTCGTAGTCCGGCGACCCGGACGGCATCCCTCCGGACCGGCGCACCGCCCCCAGCCCGGCGTTGTACGCCGCCAACGTCAGGTCCAGGGTGTCCCCGCGCACCACCCCCTGCGCCTTCCACTGCTCGATCTGCCGGTAGTTGTCGCACAACAGATTCCCCGACGCCATCACCGGATCGGCGATGCCCAGCACATCGGCCCGCCCGTCCCCGTCGGCGTCCTTGCCGTAGGCATCCCAGGTTCCGGGCATGAACTGCCCCGGCCCCTTCGCCCCCACCGGCGAGACCGGGGCGCTGGGCCCGTACCGGAAGCCGTTCTCCGCCGAGTACAGCGCCGCCAGCACCGGCGCGCCGACCCCGTCGCACAACTGGCCGGCCTTGCGCAGCCACGGCGCGAACACCGCGATCGCGCCGATCGGCGCCAGGTTCGTCCCGGGCAGGATCGCCGGGATCGACGGCAACGTCACCGCGCCGCCACCCCACGCCGGACCCGGCGCCCACGCGCCGCTGCCCGTCGCCCCGGTGGCCGGCGCCCCGAACACCGACGGCCGTCCCGCCGGCGCGGCCGGCGCCGGCACCGACGGCACCTGTTCGAGCACGGCCTGCACCGGGTTCTCCACCGGCGCCGGCGGCGGTTCGAGCACCGCGGCCGCCTCCGCCGGCAGGTGCGGCATCAGCGCGTCCGTCGCCGCCGACGTCGCGTCCGCCACGGCCTGCTCCGCCGCCGGACGCATCGGCTCGGGCAACCCCGCCACCAGATCGGCGACCTGCCGGTCCGTGGTCGCGGCGGAGGCTTCGGCCGATGCCTGGAACGACTCGACCGCCTGCGTCACCTGTTCCTTGATCTGATCCGGGATGTCCGCTCCCTGTACCAGGGCACTCGCCGCCGTGGCCACCGCCACAATCACCGCCGACGGGTCAACTGACATACGCGAACTCCCCATCCCTCAGACGACCGCCTTCACCGTACTTGTGATCTCTGTCACCGGTGCGGTTTCGTTACTTGGATATCATATATATGTAAGAACCTGTTCCAATTTGGCTTTTGTGACGCGCCACACAGCGAACTCGAAGTTACATCAACAGGGAACGCGGCGCTCGATCACCGCGCGGTCGACCGGGAGGTTCGGGGGTCGAGAGGGCGGTTCCTGCGGCCACATGCGAGAAAGGGCGCCCACATCCGCCCCCTCGGCGCAGTCACATCCGGGTTTACGCCTCCAGTGCCTGCTCGATGTCCGCGACGAGGTCGGCGGCATCTTCGATGCCGACGGACAGGCGCACCAGGTCTTCCGGGACCTCGAGCAGCGACCCGGCGGTCGAGGCGTGCGTCATCGCGCCCGGGTGCTCGATCAGCGACTCGACACCACCGAGGGACTCGGCGAGGGTGAAGATCTCGGTGCGTGCGCAGAAGTCGAGGGCAGCCTGCTTGCCGCCGGCCAGGCGCAGCGAGACCATGCCGCCGAACCGGCGCATCTGCTTCGACGCGACGGCGTGGTCGGGGTGCGCCTCGTGGCCGGGGTAGATCACCTGGGCGACGGCGGGATGCCCGTCGAGCAGCTCGACGATCTTCTCGGCGTTGTCGCTGTGCCGTTCCATCCGCAGTGCCAGCGTCTTGATGCCGCGCATCGTCAGGTACGCGTCGAACGGGCCCGGGACGGCGCCCGCACCGTTCTGCAGGAACGCGAACCTGGTGTCGAGTTCCTCGTCGTTCGTGACCAGCGCGCCGCCAACCACGTCGGAGTGGCCACCGAGGTACTTGGTGGTCGAGTGCAGTGCGACGTCGGCCCCCAGGGCCAGCGGCTGCTGCAGGTACGGCGACGCGAACGTGTTGTCGACCACGATCTTCGCCCCACCGGTGTGCGCGACGTCGGCGAGGGCCGCGATGTCGCCGATGTTGAGCAGGGGGTTCGTCGGGGTCTCGACCCACACCAGCTTGGTGGTGGGGCGCATCGCCTCGCGCACGGCGTCGACGTCCGAGATGGGCGCGGGCGTGTACTCGATGCCCCACTGCGTGAACACCTTGTCGATCAGCCGGAAGGTGCCGCCGTAGGCGTCGTTGGGGATGACGAGGTGATCGCCGGGCCGCAGCACCGAACGCAGCAGGCAGTCGGTGGCGGCCATGCCGGAGCTGAACGCCCGGCCGAAGGTGCCCGCCTCGATGGCCGCGAGGTTCGCCTCGAGCGGCTTGCGGGTGGGGTTTCCGGTGCGGGCGTACTCGAATCCGCCGCGCATCCCGCCGACCCCGTCCTGCGCGAACGTCGAACTCGCATAGATGGGGACGTTGACGGCGCCGGTCGCCGGGTCGGGATCGTATCCGGCGTGGATCGCTCGGGTGGAAAAGCCGTGGCTGCGCTGCTCACTCATGCGGCTCAGCCTAGTCGGGGGCACACGCCGGTGGCCCGGGGAACACACCCCGGGCCACCGGCGCGGCCGCTACGAGCCCGCGCTGATGAACCCGAGCAGGTCGTGACGGGTGATCACGCCGACGGGCTTGCCGTCGTCGATGACCAGCAGCGCATCGGTGTCGCCGAACGCCTTCGTGGCGGCGGCGATCGACTCGCCGACACCGATCAGCGGCAGCGACGGGCTCATGTGCTTCGCGACGGGGTCGGCCAGCCTCGCGCGGCCCTCGAAGACGGCGCTGAGGAGCTCGCGCTCGCTGACGCTGCCCGCGACCTCACCGGCGGTGACGGGCGGCTCGGCACCCACGACCGGCATCTGCGAGACCCCGTACTCGCGCAGGATCTCGACGGCGTCGCGGACCGTCTCCGACGGGTGCGTGTGCACGAGGGCGGGCAGCTCCCCCGACTTGCTGCGCAGCACGTCGCCGACGGTCGAATCGTCCGGCTTGCCGTCGAGCGGGGCCCGCAGGAAACCGTACGAGGCCATCCACTTGTCGTTGAAGATCTTCGACATGTAGCCGCGCCCACCGTCGGGAAGCAGTACCACGACGAGCGCGTCCGGTCCCTCGCGCTCGGCGACCCTCAGGGCGGCGACGACGGCCATGCCGCACGACCCGCCGACGAGCAGGCCCTCCTCGCGGGCGAGACGCCGGGTCATGTCGAACGAGTCCGCGTCGGAGACGGCGATGATCTCGTCGGGGATCGAGGGGTCGTAGGCGCTGGGCCAGAAGTCCTCGCCCACACCCTCGACGAGGTACGGGCGACCGGTGCCGCCGGAGTAGACGGAGCCCTCCGGGTCGGCGCCGATCACCTTGACCTTGCCGCCGGAAACCTCCTTGAGGTAGCGGCCGGTGCCGGTGATGGTGCCGCCGGTGCCGACGCCGGCGACGAAGTGGGTCACCTTGCCGTCGGTATCGCGCCAGATCTCCGGGCCGGTGGTCTCGTAGTGGCTCTCCGGCCCGGCCGGGTTGGAGTACTGGTCGGGCTTCCAGCCGCCGGGCAGTTCCCGGGCGAGCCGGTCGGAGACGCTGTAGTAGCTGTCGGGATGCTCCGGGGGCACCGCGGTCGGGCACACCACGACCTCGGCGCCGTACGCGCGGAGCACGTTGCGCTTGTCCTCGCTGACCTTGTCGGGACACACGAACACGCACTTGTAGCCGCGCTGTTGCGCGACGAGCGCGAGACCGATGCCGGTGTTGCCGGAGGTCGGCTCGACGATGGTGCCGCCCGGTTTCAGCGCACCCGAGGCTTCGGCGGCGTCGACCATCTTGACCGCGATGCGGTCCTTGGAACTGCCACCGGGGTTGAAGTATTCGACCTTCGCCGCGACCAGCCCCGAACCCGGCTTCGTCACCGAGTTGAGCTTGACCAGCGGCGTGTTTCCGATGAGACCGACGACGGAATCCGCTATGCGCATTCCTCCATGGTCTCAGATGCCTCTGCGCAACGCCGTTCCGGCTGCTCGAGCGACGCATACGACGCACACTGGACACGGCAACTTCAGGGTGTGGCCGTCCTCTCGGAAAGGTGATCCACCGTGCCCCGAACTTCGTGGCGTGCCGCGGCGCTGGCCGGCGCGACGGCCGTCGCCGCCGGCTCCGGCGCCGGCGGCGCTTCGTGGCTGACGTACACGTACCTGATGCGCCAGGCGACGGAAGCGAGAGGCGTCATCGGCCGCACCTGGGCGAAGCCGCCCGAGGCGGACGGGGTGTACCTGCCCGGAGCGCAGTCCCCGGTGCCGTGGCGCCGCGACGTGCCGTTCGACCTGCACCTGATGATCTTCGGGGATTCGACGGCGGCCGGCCTGGGCTGCGCGAGCGCCGCCGAGGTGCCCGGGGTGCTGCTGGCCCGCGCCCTGGCCGACGAGTCCCGTCGCCGGGTCCGGCTCAGCACGAAGGCGATCGCGGGGGCCACCTCGCGGGGCCTGGCGGGGCAGGTCGACGCGATGTACGTGGCGGGACCGCCGCCGGACGCGGCCGTCATCCTGGTCGGTGCCAACGACGTGACCGCGAAGCAGTCGCTGCATCGTTCGGCGCAGCGGCTGGGCTCGGCGGTGCACCGGCTGCGCGCCGGCGGCGCCGTCGTGGTCGTCGGCACGTGCCCCGACCTCGGGGTGGTCGGCGCGATCCCCCAGCCGCTGCGCACGGTGGTGCGGACGTGGGGGCGGCAACTGGCCCGCGCGCAGGCCGCGGCGACGCGCGCGGCCGGTGGGCATCCGGTGCCGCTGGCAGACCTGTTGACGCCCGAGTTCCTCTCCGCGCCGGACCGCCTGTTCTCCGCGGACGGGTTCCATCCCTCGGCCGCGGGATACGAGCTGGCGGCCCGTCACCTGCTGCCGGTGCTGGCCGCCGCGCTGGGTCACTGGGCGGGCGGTCCGGTGCCGGAGCCGCCGCTGACGTCGGCGGCTGCCCGGCTGTGGCTGCCCCGGACACGCCGCGGGCCCCGGGAACGGCTGTTCCCGGGGCCCGCGGTCGGCACGGTGGCCGGAGAGATCGGCTAGTCGTTCTGGAAGTACGACAGCAGGCGCAGGATCTCGACGTACAGCCAGACCAGGGTGACGGTCAGACCGAAGGCAACGCCCCACGCGGCCTTCTCCGGCGCCTGGGCGCGGATGAGCTGATCGGCGGCGTCGAAGTCCAGCAGGAAGCTGAACGCGGCGATGCCGATGCAGACGAGGCTGAAGACGATCGCCAGGGTGCCGCCGTCGCGCAGGCCCAGGCCGCCGTCGACGAAGAAGCTCGCCACCAGGTTCCCCAGCGCCAGGACGAGGACACCGATCAGCGCGCCGACGATCATGCGCGTCAGGCGCGGGGTCACGCGGATCGCCCCGGTGCGGTAGACGACGAGCATGCCGAAGAACACGCCGAACGTGCCGAGCACCGCCTGGACGATCAGGGTTCCGCCGCCGGCGCCACCGAAGGTGATGTCGGTGAACATGAACGACAGCGCACCCAGGAAGAAGCCCTCGGCGACGGCATAGGCCAGGACGATGGCCGGGTTGTCCATCTTGCGGCCGAAGGTGGCCACGAGGACCAGGACCAGGCCGATGAGACCACCGCCGATGACGAACGGCGCGGCCAGATTCACGTTGCCGTTGACGAGGACGTAGGAGATCAGCGCCGAGATCGCCAGCACGCCGAGCGTGATGCCGGTCTTGGTGACGACGTCGTCGATCGTCATCGACCGCTCGGTGGTGGGCCGGGCCCAGGGGTCCGCCTGCGCGTACTGCGGCTGGCCGAATTGCTGGGTGACCTGCGCGGCGCCCGCCGTCGCAGAGCCGAACGTGGCGTATCCGCCGCCCTCTTGCTTGGGCAGGTTGCGGAACACCGGGTTACTGGTGGTGCGCACCGTGCACATCCCTTCTCGTGGTCGGTTCTGTCCGTTCAACGATCCGCGGACGCCGGGAGTTCCCCGGACCGGAGCCGAGCACGGACAAACCGGACTCTACCGGGTGCGCACGGAGCGGGTCACGGTGAACTTACGGTTGCGTCCTGCAACTTCTGTGCGGCCGACCGTCCGCTGCAGCATCCCACGATAGTTCAGGTGGGTGTTGTAGACGGTCCACAGTTCACCGCCCGGGCGCAACAGCCGGGCGGCCGCGTCGAACATCTTCACGGCCGCGCCCGTGTGCACGGCGGCGCCGACGTGGAACGGCGGATTGCACAGCACCACGTCGACGGAGGCGTCCGGCAGCGACCCGGCCACGTCGTCGCGCAGGACCTCGACCCGGTCCGCGACGTGGTTCGCGGCGGCGGTGGCGGCGGCCGACGCGACCGCCGCGGCCGACTGATCGGTGGCGATCACCCGCAGCCCGGGGAACCGCCGGGCCGCCGCGACGGCGAGGATGCCGGTGCCGCAGCCGAGGTCGACGGCGGTCCTCGCGTCGCGTGGCAGCCGGGGCAGGAAGTCCAGCAGGAATCGGGTGCCGATGTCCAGGCGGGAACCGGCGAACGCGGCCCCGTGCGCGACGACGGTGAGCCCGACGTCGGTCACCGTCTCGGTCACCGGGTAGGTCGGCTCGGCGGCGATCGGGCCGCGGGCGGTGAGCACCCGTGACTTCTGCCGGCCCCGGGAGGCCCGGACCTCGGTGAAGCTCCGGGCCAGCACCTCGTTCATCGCGGGAGTGATGTGCTTGTCGCGGCCACCGGCGAACACCGTCACGCCGGGGTCGGCGTGCCGGGCGACGGTCTCGGCGATCTCGGTGAGCGCGGCGAGCGACCGCGGCAGCTGCAGCAGCACCACCCGGGCCCCGGTGAGCAGATCGGCCCCGAGACCGTGCACGGTGAAGCGATCGGACAGGCCCTCGCGCGCGGCGTTCGCGGCCAGGGCCCGCTCCCCCACCACCGAGTCCTGGTGCACCCGGATCCCCGACGCGGAGTACCGCACGGCGACGCCGAGGGTGAGGGCGCCGTAGTGGTCGTCGATCACCGCGACGGTCCCGGCCGGCGCCGCGGCGAGCGCGGCGTCGGCTTCGTCGAGGATCAACCTGTCGGCGGCGTCGACGGCGAGCAGGTTGGGCGCCTCCACGTCCGGGAGGCGCCGCAACCGGCCGAACAACTCGTCGCCGGCAGCAGAGTCGCCGGTCAGCACTGCCCCTTGCCGGCGTTCTCGACGGCGCGCAGCGTTTCGGCCTGCTGTTCCTCGCTCAGCTCCGCCCAACCCGGCAGCGACTTCTGCGCGTCGGCGACGGAGGTCGCGGCCTGGGTGCGGTCCTGCCCCCAGGATTCGAGCTGGTCGAAGTACGGCACCAGGGCGCTGCAGATCTGGTCGTAGCTCTGGCCCAGCTCGATGCCGGTGCTTCCGGTGACCTGGCTCGTGCTCGGCGCGGCGGTGGTGGACTCGGTGGTCCCCTCGCCTGCGGAGCCGGAGTCGCCGGACGATCCGCAGGCCGCCGCGAGCAGCACCGCACCCGTACCGAACAGCGCCGCGAGAGTCTTCTTCATCGTTTCCCAATTCCGATCGCAGTGTCGTTTCCCGGAGTTTCCGGCCGTCGTTGCCGGGAGGCCCGGCCGGACAACGGTAATGGAGAACCGGCGATCGATCCGTGTCGTGCCCGCCACACCCGGGACTATCCTGGAGGAATCCACGTGAGGTGAGTGCCCCGATGGCAGAGAACGATCCACTCGCCACCCGGCGAGCCCCGGTCTCCCACGCCGGCGCGGCGGAGGACGAGACCGTCGAAGATCTGCGCCTCGCGGGGTTCGCGGACGCCGTGGAGATCGGCCGCGGCGGTTTCGGGGTGGTGTACCGGTGCCGGGAGACGGCACTCGACCGCACCGTCGCGGTGAAGGTGCTCACCGCGACGCTCGACGCCGACAACCTCGAACGGTTCCTCCGCGAGCAGCGCGCGATGGGCCGGCTCTCCGGGCACCCGCACATCGTCACCGTGCTGCAGGTCGGCACGACCGGCAGCGGCCGGCCCTACCTGGTGATGCACTACCACCCGCACGACTCGCTCGAGGCCCGCATCCGCCGCTACGGACCGCTGCCGTGGCCGGACGTGCTGCGCATCGGCGTCAAGCTGTCCGGGGCGCTCGAGACGGCACACCGGGCCGACGTGCTGCACCGCGACGTCAAGCCCGCGAACATCCTGCTCACCGAGTACGGCGAACCGCAGCTGACCGACTTCGGCATCGCGCGCATCGGCGACGGCTTCCACACCTCGTCGGGCGCGATCACCGGCTCCCCGGCGTTCACCGCGCCGGAGATCCTGGCCGGCACGCCGCCCACCCCGGCCGCCGACGTCTACGGCCTGGCCGCCACCCTGTTCTGTGCGCTGACCGGGCACGCGGCGTTCGAGCGGCGCCGCGGCGAGCAGGTCGTCACACAGTTCCTGCGGATCACGACCGAACCGGTCCCGGATCTGCGTAGCACCGGCGTCCCGGACGACGTGTGCTCGGCCCTCGAGCGCGGCATGGCCACCGAGCCGGATGCCCGTCCACAGTCCGCCGCGGAGTTCGGGGAGCTGCTGCAGCAGGCGCAGGAGCGCGGCGGCTGCGACGTGGACGAGATGGCGCTGCCCGTGGGTCCGGACAGTCTCGGGCCGCTGCCGGTCGCGGGGACCACGCACACCACCGGACCGCACCCCACGCCCACCGCGATCACCACGCCGCCGGTGCCGGCGACCCGGTTCCGGCCGCAGGCACCCACCCGGCCGCTGGTGAAGCGCACCCGGCTCATCGACCGGCTGCGCCTCGGCCGGCGCCGCCGCCTCGTCGCGATCCACGCCCCGACCGGGTTCGGGAAGTCGACGCTGGCCGCCCAGTGGCGGGAGGTACTCACCGCCGAGGGTGTTGCGGTGGCGTGGCTCGCGGTCGATCGGGACGACAACAACGTGGTGTGGTTCCTCACCCACCTGATCGAGGCGTTCCGGCAGGTGCGTCCGCAGTTCGCCCGTCAGCTGCGGCAGGTGCTCGAGGCCCACGGCGACGACGCCGAGCGGTACGTGCTGTCCACCCTGATCGACGAGATCCACCGGGAGGAGGCGCCGATGGCCCTGGTGATCGAGGACTGGCACCTCGTCACCGCCCCGGGGACCGTCGCCGCACTGGACTTCCTCCTCGACCGCGGGTGCCATCACCTGCAGATCGTGGTGACCAGCCGGAGCCAGGCCGGCTTACCGCTCAGCCGGATGCGGGTCCTCGACGAGCTCATCGAGATCGACTCGGACGCCCTGCGTTTCGACGCCGAGGAATCCGATGCCTTTCTGCGCGACGTGAGCGGCCTGGACCTCGAGCCCGAGGACGTCCGCGACCTGACCGACGTCACCGACGGCTGGGTCGCCGCGCTGCAACTGGTGTCGTTGTCGCTGCGCGACAGTGAGGATCCGACCGGGCTGATCGAGAACCTCTCCGGCCGGCACCACGCCATCGGCGAGTTCCTCGCGGACAACGTGCTCGACACCCTCGAGCCGGAGGTGTACGAGTTCCTGCTCGCGACGTCGATCACCGAGGAGATCACCGGCAGCCTCGCCACCGCGCTCACCGGCGACCCGCACGGGCAGGCGATGCTCGAGCAGATCGAGGAGCGGGACCTGTTCCTGCGCCGGGTCGACGACGAGGGCCGCTGGTTCCGCTACCACCGGCTGTTCGCGGACTTCCTGCGCCGCCGGCTCGAACGCGATCACCCCGAACGCGTGGGCGCGCTGCACCACGCCGCCGCGGAATGGTTTGCGCGCCAGCACATGCTGCGCGAGGCCGTGGACCATGCGCTCAGCGCCGACGAGCCGGAACTCGCGGTCGAGATGGTCGCCGCCGACGGGATGCTCCTGGTCGAGCACTCCCACATGACGACGCTGCTGGCGCTGGTCGCGAAACTGCCGCCACGTGGGGTGGCGGCGCATCCGCAGCTGCAGATGACCGTCGCGTGGGCGAACGCGTTGCTGCAACGGGCCGACCAGACCCGCGTCGCCCTCGCCGCGGCCCGGGGATGCCTGAGCTGCTGCAACGCGCCCGAGGAGGACATCGCGGTCCTGCAGGTCGAGGCCGACGTCGTCGACGGTGTCGTCGCCGCCTCCACCGACCACACCGCCGGCGTCGCGGACAAGGTCGCGCCGTGCCTGGACGACCCGGACACCTTCCGCCCCTGGGTGGTGTCCGTCGCGGCGAACGTGGCGACCTTCGTGGACGTCTACCGGTTCGACTTCGAGGCGGCGCGGCGGCGGCAGCGGTGGGCCGAGCCGTACCACCGGGCCACCAACGGCCCCTTCAGCCTCGTGTACGGGCTGTGCCTGCTCGGCATCGCGGCCAACGAGCAGCTCGACGTCGCCACGGCCGAAAGGCACTTCCGCGCGGGGTTGCGGGCCGCCCGCAAGGGGGGCGGCGTCCACACCCATGCCGCGCGCCTGGCCGCCGCCATGCTCGGGGAGCTGCTCTACGAGCAGGGCCGGATCGCCGAGGCCGAGGCTCTGCTCGACGAGAGTCACGAGCTCGGAACCGAGGGCGGCGTACCGGACTTCATGATCGCCCGGTTCGTCACGGCCGCGCGGCTCAAGGCGCTGCGCGGCGACCGCGCCGCGGCGGCGGCACTGCTCGACGAGGGAGCGCGGGCCGCCGACGACTACCGGCTGCCGCGGCTGCGTGCCCGGGTGATCAACGAACGCGTGCGGCTCGGCCTGCCGGTTCCGCGGCCCGCCCCGCGGGAGATGCCGGATTCCGACGCCCCGGATCCGGACGGCATCGCGGAGATCACCGCGCAGGTGGAGGACGCCACCGCCATCCGTCTCCTCTACGGCACGGGCCGGGCCGAGGACGTGGCCCGGGCCTGCGACTGGGCCCGGCTGTGGCATCGCCGGGTGTCCGGCCGCGGCCGGTACCGCGCCGAACTGCAGGCGGCGCGGCTGCTCGTGGCGTGCCTACACGCGGCCGGACGTCTCGAGGAGGCCCAGGAGGTGCTGGCCCCCGCGGTGGCCACGTGCGGGCGGCTGGGCATGCTCCGCTATCTCGTCGACGGTGGAGCCCATGTGGTGCAGGTCCTCCCGTTGCTCCGCGACCGGCTGCAGACTCTGCTGTGGCCCCCGGACTGGCCGGCGGTGGACGAGGCCTTTCTCGACGAGATGCTGCGGCTGACGGAGTCGGGCGGTACGAGCACCGCGCTCTGAGCACCGGCCGTCGGGGCACGCGTCGGCGGACGGGTAGGGCAGACTGCGAACGTGACCGCTGCTGTTCCCGACCACGTCCGCACCCGGCTCTGGCGCGACGGACGGCTCGTCGCCGAGAACTATCCGCTGGCCGAGGTCTCCGAGCACCTTCAGGACGAGGGGGCGCTGGTGTGGGTGGACCTGCACGATCCGACGCACCGCGAGCTGTCCGACGTCGCGGACGAGCTGGATTTCGATCCGCATGCCGTCGAGGACGTCGTGGCGCACGCGGAACGCACGAAGGTCACCCGCTACGCCACCCACACCTTCATGACGATCTACGCCACGTCGCTGGCGGACGAGAGCGAGCCGGCCGATGCGCACGGGTCACGGCTCAGAATCACTCGGGTCTCGGTGTTCGTGGTCCCGCGCGGCCTGGTCACGGTGCATCGGGGCACCGGATTGGACGTCGGCGAGGTGATGCGGCGCTGGGACGACAACTCCGATCTGCTCCGGCACGGCACCGCCGCGTTGCTGCACGGGCTGCTCGACGTCGTCGTCGACGGCCAGTTCGAGACCATTCAGGGGCTCGACGACGCGATCGAGGAACTGGAGGACGGGTTGTTCGACGAGCGCGCGCACATTCGCGCGCTCCAGCGTCACACCTACCGGGTACGCAAGGAACTCGTCCAGCTGCGCCGGGTCGTGCTGCCGATGCGGGAGGTGGTGGCCGCGGTGATGCGGCACCGGGCCGAGCGGGGAAACTCCGTCGAGCTCGACGGCTGGTACACCGACCTGTACGACCACGTGATCCGCGCGACGGAGTGGACCGAGTCGCTGCGCGACATGGTCACCACGGTTTTCGAAACCAACCTGTCGCTGCAGGACGCGCGGCTGAACATGGTGATGAGGAAGCTCACGGGGTGGGCCGCGATCATTGCCGTGCCCACCGCGGTGACGGGCTGGTACGGCCAGAACGTGCCGTACCCCGGCTTCGGGCAGTGGAGCGGGGTGTTGTCGAGCACCGCGATCATCGCCGGGTCGGCGGGGATGCTCTACATCGTGTTCAAGCAACGCAACTGGTTGTGACCGGCGCGGCCCGCGTCCGGCCGTGCTACGAGGTTCCTTCGGTGTCGTCGAAGAACCGCCAGTCGTGGTCGCCCTCGACCCTGACCTCCATACGCCAGCCCAGCTCGCTGTTGTCGGCCTTGGAGTCCACGAACCAGGCGTGCGCGTCGTCCGCGCTCTCGATGTCCTTGGTCGCCACCACTTCGCCCTTGGGGTCGATCACTCGGTAAGTAGCCATGCCCGGGGCTTTCCCCGGTGACGCGGCGGCCAAACCCGCGGCGCGGGGGATTGAGCCGTCCCCGCGGCGCGGGGGATTGAGCCGTCCCCGCGGCGCGGGGGATTGAGCCGTCCCCGCGGCGCGGGGGATTGAGCCGTCCCCGCGGCGCGGGGGATTGAGCCGACGCGCTGTGGGGTAACCGGCAGGGGAAGCGACCACGGACGAAGGAGGAGACATGGCTGATTTCATCGACAAGGCCAAGCACAAGGCGCAGGACGTGTCCGGTCAGGCCAAGGAGGGAGCGGGCCGCGCGACCGGTGACCGTGACCTCGAGGCGGAGGGCCGGGGCGACCAGGCGTCGAGCAGCCTCAAGCAGGCCGGCGACAAGATTTCCGACGCCGCCGGCAAGGTCAAGGACTCGTTCAAGAAGTAGTGCCGCGGCACGCATGCACGTGGCCTCGTCGACCCTGTCGACGAGGCCACGGCTCATGTCCGGGGACCGTCAGCGTCCCTCCCCGGGGCGGGTCTGCTCCCCGGAGGCCGGGTCGCCGTACTGCTCCTTCGAGAGCGGGATCTGCGTTCGGGTGGGGCCGTGTTCGGGCGGGAGGTCGTCGTGCGGCCCCTCCGGTGCCGCGTACTCGTGCAGTTCCCGGGGACCCTGGTCGAGCCGGAACGGCGGGTACTCGTCGCGCAGCAGGGCCGCGTAGGCCCACACGCGGAACCGCCAGCGGTTGATGCCCACGACGAGATCGAACAACCCGCTCGGGTAACGGGCGGTGAACAGCAGGGCGATCGCCGCGACGAGCACGAGAATGCCGAGCAGCGACCACGAGTAGGTCCACACCGCGTCGTCCCAGTCGTCGCCGTTCCCCGACGCCGCTGTGGCCCCACCCCCGACGAGCACGGCGAGGATCAGATAGTGCGGGACGGCGAGCAGCCACCACTTGACCAGCACCAGTCCCCGGGAGAGGCGTTCCGGGTAGGGGACGTCGAAATCGGCGGGATAGTCCGTGCGGTGCAGCGTGAAGGGCGGATACCGGTCGGTGCCCAGGGCCGCGTAGGTGTAGAACCCGACGCGCCACCACCACCGCATCACGCCGACGTTGAAGTCGAACAGCGGCCGTGGGTAGCGGCCGGTGAACAGGATCGCGAAGCCCGCGACGATCGTCGTGACGAAATGCGCGATCGCGAGGAAGAAGAGCACGATGTAGTGCGGGATCGCCAAGAGCCACTTCACGAGCCACAGCCCGCGCGACGGCGCGTCCGGATCGCCGCGCAGCATCACCGGATAGGAGCCCGGGGCGACGGCTGAGGGAGGCGGAGCGTGCGCCGCGGGCGGGCCGTGCCGGCCGAGTCCCACCGCTCCGAGGACGAGCAGCGGCACCCCGATCACCAGTAGCACGAGCCCGCTGATCAGCAGCCACAGCGCGAGCGGTCCCAGGAACGGGAACTGGGCGCCCGCCTGCAGGTCCACCGCCACGCCCGGGGTGGCGTCGGCGTTCATCACGACGATCGACCACACCCCTTCCTGGAATTCCCAGCGCAGCTCCTGGGTGCCCGGGCCGGAGGCCGACGCGGCCCAGAAGTCCTCGTCACCGGGCACGCGGGCGGGGTCGTCGCCTGGGATCTCGCGATACTCGGCGCGGAACGGCTCGAACCGGACGTCGGTGATCTCGGCGTGCGCGACGCCGGACAGGAAGGCGTCGACCTCCGCCTGCGGGCCGATGCCGACGAACACCGGCCGGCCGGGATCCTCCGACGCCGCACGCAATCTGAGCCGGCCGAGGTCCTCGGCGCCGAAACCTGTCGGCGCGTCGTCGAAGACCAGGTCGATGCGCTCGGAGACGAGCGCACTCGAGTCGGTGCGGTACCGCTCGGTGGGAGCGGTGAACCAGCCGTCGTCGCGCTGGGCGAAGTATCCCCAGCCGAGCACTCCGGCGGCGACGAGCAACGCCAGGCCGAGCATCGACAGCAGGACGCCTACAACGAACATGACGATCTTGCCGGCCTTCATATCGGCCTCCGATTCGCAGTGTCGTACACGCGGTCCGCACTCACCGTAGACGCCACCGAACAGGACGAACAAGACTTTGCCTCACCTCGCCGCGCCGCACCCCGCGACACGTCACGCACAGGTTCCATGCGCGTAACGCATCGGCCACCTCCCGCCGTGTAGGGTGACTGCATCGACGACACGTCTCGGTCGATCGCTTCCGATCGGGCGAGTACAGCGTGATTTCGGTCGAGCACCACCAACCGAGCCCTGTCCCGTGACCGTCCTACCCGCATACCGGGTACGGGTGTAGCGGCGGCAGCGTCGGGGTACCACAGCTGCGGCTCCGCCGCCCCGACCCGGCTCGCCGGCCCGAAAGGACATCATGCACAACGAAACCGAGTTCCAGACGCCGCTCTTCGTCGAGCCCACCACTCCCGGCGACGAGGGGAACACCGAGCCCGTCGCGACCTCGCAGCCGCCGAGCGGTCCGTACGACTACCACGGCATCTTCTCCGCCCGGGCCTGATCCGCGTCACTGCCGGCCCGGATTGCGGGATGACAAGCCCGCCAGACGATCCCGGCAGTCTCCCTGCCCTCGAGGCCCGTGCGACAGGGCCGCCGTCCGGAGGGCGTACAGTGGACGGCGGCCGGTGGGGAAGACCCGGCCACGCGAACGCCCCGGCCCCGCGCCGGGGCGTTCGTCATTCCGGACGCCGTTCGGTCGACGATTGGAATCGGCCGGGAACGGGAACGCAGTCCGAGGGTCGCCCACGACCCTTTCCCGACCGGAAGGACTTCCATCATGACCAAGGTGCTGTTCGTCGTCACCGGAGCCGATCACTGGACGCTGGCCGACGGGACGCGACACCCCACGGGGTTCTGGGCCGAGGAGCTGATCGAGCCGTACCGGGTGTTCACCGACGCCGGATTCGACATCACGTTCGCCACACCGGGTGGCCGCACCCCCGTCGTGGACGAAGCCAGTCTCGCGCCCGACGCCGCCGGAGGCGAGGAGCGCAGCGACGAACTGCGGCAGACCCTCGCCGACCTGAAGCCGGTCCTCGACTCCCCCACCGTGCTCGAGGACGTGCGCGCCGAGGACTACGACCTCGTGTTCGTCCCGGGTGGGCACGGCCCGATGGAGGATCTTGCCGTGTCCGAACCGTTCGGCCGGCTGCTCGGGAACTTCCTGGACGCCGACAAGCTCGTCTCCGTCGTATGCCACGCCCCCGCCGCACTGCTGCCGGCACGACGCGCGGACGGCGGCTGGCTCTTCGACGGGTACCGGATGACCGGCTTCACGAACGAGGAGGAGACGCAGGCCGGGCTGGCCGAGAAGGCGCCGTGGCTGCTCGAGGATCGCCTCCGTGAGAGCGGCGCCCAGTTCTCCGCGGGACCGGCGTGGCAACCGCACGTCGTGGTCGACCGCCGCCTCTACACCGGACAGAACCCGGCGTCGTCGCGCGAGGTGGCGGAGCGGGTGGTCGAGGCGGCGAAGAACTGATCTCGCCCCGAGCGGGCGACGCTTGTCGCCCTGACCGAGCCGGGGCGCGGGGTGTCACATTGCGGACATACCGGTCACCCGGTTTCATGTAGGGGTGCGCCGGCTGTGGAAGTGGAACAAGGAAGAGCCGTTCTTCGGGGACCCCGAAGAGCCCCGTGGCACGGCCGCGATCGTCGTGATGATCGCGGTCGTCGTCGCAGTGGGGACCGTGCTGTTGCTGACGGCGGGCGCGCCGCTGCCCTGACGCGTGGCCGACACTGCAGTCAGGCAGCCGGCACCGACAACGGCGGCTGCAGGTCGAACCACGGTCGTGCCCGCTCGAGTTCGGCCGCCAGGGACAGCAGCAAACCCTCACCGCCCAGAGGCGCCACGAACTGCACCCCGAGCGGCAGGCCCGTCGTCGTCCAGTACAGCGGCAACGAAATCGCCGGCCTTCCGGTCAGATTCGCCAACTGGGTGTAGGGCGTCCGACCGAGGTTCTCGTCCACGATGCGATCCATGACGCCCGCCCGGCGGAGGACCCCTCCCAGATGTGCCGCGAGGAGGGCGCGACCGGCGGCGCGGACGACGCGGGGGGTGGTCAACTCACCGATCCGCGCCGGCGGGAACGCAAGCGTCGGAGTCAGCAACAGGTCGTACGTCTCATGGAAGACCGCCAACCGGCGGGCGTATCCGTTCCACCGCTCGAGCGAGGCGAGGTACTCGGACGGCCGCACCGAGTCCCCGAGGGCGGCGAGAAGACGGGTGTCCATTTCGAATCCCTCGGGACCACACCCGGTGAGCCGACGGGCTCGCCGGATCTCGACGGCCACCCCCGCGAACCACATCGTCAGGAAATCCACTGCGAGGCCGCGTTCGTCGACTCCGGTGGCCGCGGGTTCCACGTGGTGCCCGAGTTCGCCGAGCAGGGTCGCCGCATCGGCGACGGCCGCGACGGCCGCCGGATCCACCGGCGTGCCGAGCGGCGATTCCGTCGCGAATCCGATGCGCAGCCTGCGGGGTTCTTCCGACGCCACAGAGGAATACGAATCCTCGGGCATGGCAACCAGATACGGACCCGCCGGGTCCGGACCGGCGAGCACGTCCAGCATCGCCGCCGTGTCCCGTACCGTGCGCGTCACCACCCCGTGGCTGACGGCTCCGTGCAGGAGCTCACCGAACGCGGGACCACTCGGAACCACACCGCGCCCCGGTTTCAGGCCGACCAGCCCGCAGCACGCCGCCGGGATGCGGATCGAACCGCCGCCGTCGTTCGCCCCCGCCGCCGGCACCACCCCCGCCGCCACCGCGGCGGCCGAACCCCCGGAGGATCCGCCCGGGGTGTGCGCGGGATTCCACGGATTACGGGTGGGACCGTTGACCTCCGGCTCGGTGATGCCCTTCGCGCCGAACTCGGGGGTGTTGGTCTTCCCGAAGATCACCAGTCCCGCTCCGAGCCACCGGTCCACGACCAGCGCGTTGCGCTCGGCGGGCAGTGCGGCGAGGGCGCGGCTGCCACTTCCGGTGGGCGTCCCGGCGACGTCCTGCAACAGATCCTTGACCAGGAACGGCACCCCGGCGAACGGGCCGGTGAGTATCTCGCGCGCCCGGGCACGGGCGCGCTCGTCGAGCCGGTACACCACCGTGTTCAGAGTCGGCTCCACAGTGTGGAGTCGGCTCAGCGCCGCTTCGAGCAGCTCCCCCGCGTCGACCTGCCCGCTCGCGACGAGCCCGGCAAGGCCCACGGCGTCGAACCGGCGGTACTCGGCGTAGTCCACGGCTCCGCCTCCTCGGGAACCCGGCGGTGTCTCCTCATTCTCCCGCCGGGGCCAGCGCGAGGGGAGCGCTTTCCCGCGATGTTCGCGCGACCGGGTTCGACCGAATGCGCCCGATCGGGACGGGGGCCTGCAACGATTTTGGATATGAAGCACTTTCGGATAGTCAACGAAGACGGGTCCGTCGTCGACCAGCAGCCGTTCGAGACCGAGGACGAGGCCCTGGCGTGGGCGCACACGCATCCGCGGGCGGGAACCCCGGGATGGACCCTGGAGGAGCAGGTCGAGGCAGACTGGGAGAAGCGGGAGAACTCCGAGCGGACCTGACCGCAGCGGACCGGGCTGCTCGGGGGGTGGATTCAGCCCTCCTGACGCTTCGCCCACGTCAGCACGAGTCTCGGCTCTGCAGAATTGGACGAATCGAGTTCCAGCGTGGCGTCTTCCGGAGCGCCCGCGAGGAACGCACGGACGATGCTCATCGTGACCGGGGTGCTGAGGGGCAGAACGGCACTTTCGGTTTCGTTCGACATACACCGAACGTATCGTCATCGCGGGTCCTCCGCTGGGTGAGACGAGCGGTCGTCCGCCTCCGTCAACGCTCGCCGGCAGTCACGAGCGTCCGAGAACAGAACCCCGACAACGGTGAGGACCTGGTCGGTCCGCAAGTCCGTGCGAACAAGATCATCAGTGGGTGTCGGTCGGCTGTCGGGGACAGCAACAGGCCTTCGCTGCCTGGCGGCTGCTGAGCGCAGATGATTCGACGAATGCGCCGCGACCAGGGCCTTCGTCCGGGACGATGCCCACTGGAAGTACTCCCGGATCGTGCACACGGACGGCGCCGTCGTCGACGAGCAGCCGTTCGCGACCCAGGACTAGGCGGACGCGTGGGCACGCACGCACCCGTGGACGCTTCCCGACCGAGGAATGGGCTGGGAGCAGGCGGGGCCTGCGCTCCTCATCCCTTGCAGGTGAAGGGAGCTACTCGATCGGCGGCCGACGACTGTGTACCGCGCATCCGGGGCTCAACCTGCGAGTCCACTGATTCCGAGAGAGGACCGACATCATGGACGAAACCACGCGGCCTTCGGAGGCCCTCAACACGTTCCTGAATGCACTTCCCGGAGTCAACAGCTGGGCGATGCGCAAGGGGTATCTCGAGGCGGGCATCCGGGACAACGACGTCGTCGTGTGGTCGGGGATGCTGGACTCCAGGACGATCCTGCTCGGGGGAAGTTCCAGCTCTCTCTACTTCTCGACGTCCGCGGACCTGACCGGCGGTCCACTGGTAGTCGAGAGTCCGCCGCTCACACTCACATTCATGAACGACATGTGGGCACGGTGGGTGACCGACTCCGGCATGGGCGGCCCGGACCGCGGTGCCGGCGGTTCGTCGAGGGAACCGGTCTCCCCATGAACACCGTCAATCCCAACGACAGTTCGTTCTACCAGTTCGCGAGTGACCTGGTGAGCGACCAGCCCGCCGAGGCACTCGATGCCGAGATTGCCGGCGAACTCGCCGCGATCGGGATCGTCAAGGGCAAGGCCTTCGAGCCGGACGCGCGGATGCGGGAGATCCTGACCGAGGCAGCCGCCGTGGGCAATGCGATCGCACGCACCCTCACCTTCCGCCCGCGCACAGAAGACGGGGTCCACTACTACGGGGAGGCGTCGCAATGGGTCAACGGCCTGCTCGCGGGCGGTTACGACCTCATGACCCCGCCCGCGGAGGTTTCCGACACGGGAATCGGGCCGTACCCGTCCGACGGCGCACGGAAGCTGCATCTTCGCACCCAGTTCTTCTACCTCGCCTGGGGAATCAGTCCGGCGATGTGCATGCGGATCACGAACCTCGGTTCGCAGTACCTCGTCGCGGCCGCGGACAAAGAGGGCCGAACCCTCGACGGCGGCAGGCATTACACGGTGTCGCTTCCCCCTGGCATCCCGGCCGCCAGGTTCTGGTCCCTGACCGCGTGGGACAACCAGACCCGGTCCATGCTCGACACACCGCAACGATTCTCGAAAGTCGGCAGCCAGGGCTACCCTCGCCGGGCTGCGACCGCCGATCCCGACGGGTCGACGACGGTGCACTTCGCGCCCGAACTCCCCGACGGCGTACCCGATGGCACCTGGATCCAGACGACGCCGGACAGGGGATCGTGTGTGCCTGCGTCTCTACAGCCCGCTGCAACCGTTCTTCGACAGGTCCTGGCGCCCCGGGGAGATCGAAGAAGTGGAGATCTGAAGGGATCACCGCCGTCGATGCTGGGCACCTCTTACTGTTCACCCGACGACGCACCCGGTGGTGCGGGTCATTTGCTACGCCGCGAATTGGTCGCCGAATTGTACAGATCGAGTGCCCCCAGTCGGACTCGAACCGACACTTGGCGGATTTTAAGTCCGCTGCCTCTGCCAATTGGGCTATGGGGGCGCAAGAAGAGGGTAGTGCGTGGTGTCCTCCCGGACCCGGGCAGGTCCGGAAGGACACCACGGCGGCAACGCCACCTACGCGATCGACAGCGCGATCCCGTCGAGGATGTCGTGCTCGCTGACGACGAGCTCGCCGATGCCCGCGCGACGGCCGAGTTCGTCGGCCAGCACGGTCGTCACGATCGCCCCGCCGCCGATGACGTCGACCCGTCCGGGGTGCATCGGGCCGAGCGCCGCGCGCTCGTCGTGCGTGGCGGCGAGCAGGCCGTCGCACACCTCGCGCAGCCGGTCGAAACCGACGGTGGACAGGTGCACGCGCTCGGGGTCGTACTCCGCGAGGCCGTTCGCGAGGGCCGCGATCGTGGTCATGGTGCCGGCGACGCCGACCCAGGTACGGGCCTGCTCGACCGGCACGTGTGCGAGCGCCTCGGCGATCTTCTCCCTCGTGAACTCTCGGGCCGCCGCGATCTGTTCGGCCGTGGGCGGGTCGTCGTGCAGGCACCGCTCGGTGAGCCGCACGCAGCCGATGTCGGTGGAGTAGGCGGCATGGACACCGTCGGCGTCGCCGAGCACCACCTCGGTGGAGCCGCCGCCGAGGTCCACGACGACGAACGGCCCCCGGGTGGGGTCGAGTTCGCCGACGGCGCCGGTGAAGGACAGCCGCGCCTCCTCGTCGCCGGTGATGACCTCGGCCTCGGCACCGGGGATCACCGCACCGAGGACCTCGCGGGTCATCGCGAAGAAGTCGTCCCGGTTGGCGGCGTCGCGGGTGGCGGAGGTCGCGACCATCCGCACCGCCTGCGCACCGGTCTCCCGGATGAGGCCGGCGTATTCGACGAGGGCGACGCGGGTGCGTTCGATCGCCTCGGGCGCGAACCGGCCGGTGGCGTCGACGCCCTGCCCGAGCCGGACGATGCGCATCAGCCGCGTCACGTCGGTGAGCCGGCCGTCGTCGCCGAGGTCGGCGATGAGCAGGCGGATGGAGTTGGTGCCGCAGTCGATCGCCGCGACGCGGCGGGCGCCGACGGCGGTCACTCGGTCTCTCCGCGCAGCTCGGCGTAGGTCGGCCAGTCGGCGGGGACGGCGGTGCCACGCAGGCCGGCGTCGGCGGCGAGGGCGACGGCCTCGTCGCCGAACGGGTTCACGCCCGGCCCCTTGGCGAGGGAGTGCGCGATCAGGACGTGCAGGCACTTGACGCGGTCGGGCATGCCGCCGCCGCTGAAGTCGGTGCCGAGCGAGTCGAGGGCGTCGCGTTCGGCGAGGTAGGACTCGTGGGCCCGCCGGTACGCGGCCGCGAGGTCGGGGTCGGCGGCGAGCCGCTCGGTCATCTCCTTCATGACCCCGCCGGATTCCTGCCGGCTGGCCTCGGCGGTGAGCCGCGGATCGGTGAGGTAGAACAGCGTCGGGAACGGCGTGCCGTCGGGCAGTTTCGGCGCGGTCTTCACGACGCCGGGGGCTCCGTCCGGGCAGCGGTAGGCGATGGCGAGGACGCCACGCGGGGCCCGCCCGAGCTGGGCGGCGACGGCGTCGAGGTCTTCCTGTGCGACGGGATCGGTCACCCGGTCGGTTCTCCTGGTTCTGGGGGCGCCACCGGCATCTGCCGCGGCACCGGGGCGGGTTCGGGTTCTGGCGCGGGAACGGACACCGACTGCCACAGGTCGCTGTACCAGGCGCCGGTGGAGGGCAGTTCCTCGGTCTGCTCGGTGACCGGTTCCTGGTAGTCGCCGGGCAGCTGCACCTGGTAGGGAGTTTCGCCGGGCATGACGAACCGCAGCCGTTCGCGGGCCTGGGCGCGGATCCACGCCGGGTCCTCGATCTGCGCCTTCTGTTCGCGGAGCGCCGCTATCTCCTCCTCGAGCTGTGCCCGTTCCGCGGCGACCCGCTCGGCCTCGGAGCGCTGGCTGACGTACGTGCGCAACGGAACCGCGAGGGTCAGTGCGAGGCCGCACACCACGAGGGCGAGGACGACGGCACGGCCGGTGGACAGGCCGAAGAAGGTGCGCTCGGCACGGGCGGGCCGGGACTCGCGCGGCGTTCCGACGCGGGTGGGCCGGGCCCGCCCCGATGCGCCCCCGGTGCGGGCACCGGGAGCGTCGGCGGGCGGTTCCGTCGAGGCGGTAGGTCCGGCCGGGCGGGCCCGTCCGGGCCGCCGGACGCCCGGCGCACCCTCGGTGCGGGTGCGCCGGGCACCGGGCCGGGACCTACCGCGCTGGCTCATGCGGGTGCGCTCAGCCCTCGATGTTGAAACGCGGGAACGCCAGTTCGCCGGCGTACCGGGCGGCGTCGCCGAGCGACTCCTCGATGCGCAGCAGCTGGTTGTACTTGGCGACGCGCTCGGAGCGGGCCGGGGCACCGGTCTTGATCTGGCCGCTGCCCACGGCGACGGCGAGGTCGGCAATGGTGGTGTCCTCGGTCTCGCCGGAGCGGTGGCTCATCATCGACTTGTAGCCGTTGCGGTGCGCGAGGTCGACGGCGTCGAGGGTCTCGGTGAGGGTGCCGATCTGGTTGACCTTCACCAGCAGCGCGTTGGCGGCGCCCTTGACGATGCCTTCCTCGAGACGCTCGGGGTTGGTGACGAACAGGTCGTCGCCGACGAGCTGCACCTTGTTGCCGATCTTGTCGGTCAGCGCGACCCAGCCGTCCCAGTCGTCCTCGCTCAGCGGGTCCTCGATGGACACCAGCGGGTACGCGGAGAGCAGCTCGTTGTAGAAGTCGGCGAGCTCGCCCGCGGTGCGGTCCTTGCCCTCGAACTTATAGCCGGCGGCCTCGGTGTAGAACTCGGTGGCGGCGACGTCGAGCGCGAGCGCGACGTCGGTGCCGAGCTTCAGACCGGTCTTGGCGACGGCCTCGCTGATGAGGTCGAGGGCCTCCTTGGTGCCGGCGACGTCGGGCGCGAAGCCGCCCTCGTCACCGAGACCGGTGGCCAGGCCGCGGCTCTTGAGCACGGACTTGAGGGCGTGGTACACCTCGGCGCCCCAGCGCAGGGACTCCTTGAAGGTGGGGGCGCCGATCGGGGCGACCATGAACTCCTGGACGTCGACGCCGGTGTCGGCGTGGGCGCCGCCGTTGAGGATGTTCATCATCGGCACGGGCAGGATGTGGGCGTTCGGGCCGCCGAGGTAGCGGAATAGCTCGAGTCCGGAGGACTCGGCCGCGGCCTTGGCGACGGCGAGGGACGCGCCGAGCAGGGCGTTGGCGCCGAGCCGGCCCTTGTCGGGGGTGCCGTCGGTGTCGAGGAGGGCCTGGTCGACGGTGCGCTGTTCGGTCGCGTCGAGGCCGATGATGGCGGGGGCGATCTCGCCGAGGACGCCCTCGACGGCCTGCTCGACGCCCTTGCCCAGGTAGCGTTCGCCACCGTCGCGCAGCTCGACGGCCTCGTGCTCACCGGTGGACGCACCGGAGGGCACCGCAGCGCGGGCAAAACTTCCGTCGTCGAGCAGCACCTCGACCTCGACCGTGGGGTTACCACGCGAATCGAGGATCTCGCGGGCTCCTACCTGCTCAATGATGGCCACTGGCTGATTCTCCTTCGATGGACTTCACGCTGCGGGGTCTGCACGCTGGGAACAGCCTAACCGCCCCGACCTGCGCCCGAAGCACGGCGCGCCCCACGGCGGCGGCCACCGGCCGCCCGCCCGGCGGGGAGGCGGACGGATCGGGCAGCCGCGTCAGGGCCGACGGCCCACCCCGTACGCGGCGGCGCGGTCGCGCACCAGCGCGAGGTATTCGCCCGAGAGGTTGTAGGCCGTCAGCGCCCGCGTCCAGCCTTCGGCGGTGGTGAGGTCGCCGCCCCGGTCGCACAGGTAGCGGCCGGCGGTCAGGGTCGCGTCGTCGATGTTGTCGGGGTCGGCGACGCCGTCGCCGTTCGCGTCCACGCCCCAGCGGAACCAGGTCTCGGGGATGAACTGCATGGGCCCCACCGCCCGGTCGAGAACGGGGTCGCCGTCGAGCCGGCCGCCGTCGGTGTCCCGGATCTCGGCCAGTCCGGGACCACCGTCGAGGGGCACACCGCGGATGGGCGGGTCGACGCGTCCGTCGGGGGCGATGCTCGCGCCGTTGTACCGGCCGTGCCGGCTCTCCACGCTCCCGATGCCGGCGAGCGTCGTCCATGCGAGCCCGCAGCCGGGGCGCGAGGCGGCGAGCACGGCTGCGGCGTGACCGTAGGCCTCGAGCGCGGTGCGGGGGATGCCGAGCGCCTCGGCCTGCGGTGCCGCCCAGTCCCGCAACTGGTCGGCGGTGCGGCCGGGGGCGTCGACGTCGATCGCCGGGACCGCGGTTCCGGGGGCGGGCGGGACGCCGTCCGGGATCGGGATGCGCGGCTCGCGCGGGCTCCAGACGGCAACGCCGACGACCACGAGGATCACCGCGGCGACGGCGCCGACCAGGACGCGCGGCCACGGTGAGCGTCGGCGCGAGGCGGCAGGGGGCATGGTTCCCATCATCCATATCCCCGGCAAAGCGCAGGTAAAGAGACCAAGGTCCCTGTCGACGGAGTCCCGACCGGGTGTATGTTTTCGGCTTGCATCACCTAAGAGAGGTTCGCCTCACCTAACCGTTGGAGTCATGCCCATGTCCGCACTCGCCGCGAGCTCCGAGGCCCCGTCGATCGCCACCCAGCTGTTCGGCTCCGGCCTCATCGGGCTCCGCGAGGGCCTCGAAGCGGGCATCGTCGTGATGATCCTGGTCGCCTTCCTCGTCAAGGCCCAGCGCCGCGACGCCCTGAGGTGGGTATGGCTCGGCGTCGGCGCCGCGGTCGCCATGGTCGCCGCGACGTTCGGGATCATCCACTTCGGCACCACCACCCTCACCGGCCTCGCCGCCGAGGTGGCCGCGGGCCTCGCGTCGCTCGCCGCGGTCGTGATCGTGACCGCCATGGTGCTGTGGATGCGCAAGGCGTCGCGGTCGATCTCCGGGGACCTGCGCTCCGGAATGGAGAAGGCACTGCTCGCGGGACCGGCGGCGGTGCTCACCCTGTCGTTCTTCGCGGTCGGCCGTGAGGGCCTCGAGACCGCACTGCTCATGGTCGGGTACGCGGAGAACACCGCCGGCAGCGCCTGGCCGCTCGTCGGCCTGCTCCTCGGCATCGGCGTGGCCGCCGGGCTCACGGTACTGATGTACCTCGGGGCGATCCGGATCGACATGGCCCGCTTCTTCAAGTACACCGGCGCCTTCCTGATCGTGGTCGCGGCCGGCATTCTCGCCTACGGCCTGCGCGCCCTCCAGATCGGCGGCGTCCTGCCCGGGGGCTCGAACCTCGCCTTCGACGTCTCGGCCCACTACGACGCCGGCAGTTGGTACGGCACCGTGCTGGCCGGGATCTTCAACCTCCGTCCGGACCCCACCGTCCTCCAGGCCGTCGCGTGGGTGAGCTACCTCGTCGTCGTCCTGTACGTGTTCCTGCGTCCCGTCGCGCCGGCCCGCACACCCGAACCGGCCGTCGCCGTCTGACCCCCTCCCTGTTCGAAAGGCACCGATCCATGCGTCGATCCACGTACGCCCTCGCGGCGGCAGCGGCCCTGCCCCTCGCCCTGGCGGGCTGCACCGAGAAGTCCACCGCCGGCGACGACGCGATCGCGGTCACCGCCACCGACACCGCATGCGACGTGGCGGCGGCGGACGGCGCGACCGGGCACTCGACCTTCAGCATCACCAACAACGGCACCAAGGTCACCGAGTTCTACGTGTTCGCCGCCGGCGACCGGGTGATGGGCGAGATCGAGAACATCGGCCCCGGACTCACCCGGCAGCTGATCGTGAACCTGCCCGAGGCCGGCACCTACGAGCTGTCCTGCCGCCCCGGCATGGTCGGCGACGGGATCCGTCAGGAGTTCGTGGTCACGGGCGATTCCCAGGCCGCCACCGACGCCGACGGCAAGCTCACCGAGGCGGGCGACGGCTACCGCCGGTACATCCGCAGCCAGACCGAAGCCCTCGTCACCGCCACGGGCGAGTTCGTGGCCGCCGTGAAGGCCGGCGACGCCGACGAGGCCAAGCGGCTGTTCCCGGTCAGCCGCACCTACTTCGAACGCATCGAGCCGGAGGCGGAGAGCTTCGGCGACCTCGACCCGCGGATCGACCTGCGCGAGGCGGACCTCGAGCCCGGCCAGGCCTGGACCGGATTCCACCGGCTCGAGAAGGACCTGTGGGTGCAGGGCCCCCAGCCCGACACGGGCGCGATCGCCGATCAGCTCGCGGTCGACGTCCAGGAGCTGGCCGACCTGGTGAACGCCGCCGACTACACGGTCGACCCGACCAAGATCGCCGGAAATGCGCAGGGCCTGCTCGACGAGATCGCCACCTCGAAGATCACGGGTGAGGAGGACATCTTCTCCCACACCGACCTGTGGGACTTCCAGGGCAACGTGGACGGCTCGCAGGCCGCGGTCGCCGCGCTGCGCCCGATCCTCGACGCGAACGATCCCCAGCTGGGGCAGGCCATCGACGCCCGGTTCGCCGACCTCGACGCCGCGCTCGCCCGGTACCGGCAGGGCGACGGCTTCGTCTCCTACGACACCGTGACCGAGCCGCAGCGGCAGGAACTCTCGCGCCTGATCGACGCGCTCTCGGCCGAGGTGAGCAAGGTGCAGGGTGTCGTCGCGGGAGCTGCAGGCGCATGAGCGGGACCCCGGACACCGCCGCGGCCCCCGCCGCCCGCGGAGGCATCTCTCGCCGCCGCCTGTTCGGTGCGGTCGGTGCCGGCGCCGCGCTCGCCGGAGCGGGCGCGGTGGTCGGCCGGGTCACCGCACCCGGCGCGGACACCGCCCACGCCGGCGCCGTCCCGTTCCGGGGCGAACACCAGGCCGGGATCGTCACCCCCGCCCAGGACCGCATGCACTTCGTGGCGTTCGACGTCACCACCGACGACCGGGACGAACTCGTCGCGCTGCTGAAGACGTGGACCGAGATGGCCGAGCGGATGACCGCCGGGCTCGAGGCCACCGAGGACGGTGCCACCGGCGAGGGTCCCTACCATCCGCCCACCGACACCGGCGAGGCCCTGGACCTCGACGCCTCCCAGCTGACCCTGACCATCGGGTTCGGCCCGTCGCTGTTCGACGGCCGGTTCGGTCTCGCCGACCGCAGACCCTCTGCACTCGAGGAACTTCCGCACTTTCCCGCCGACAACCTCGATCCGGCCCGCAGCGGCGGCGACATCGCCATCCAGGCGTGCGCCAACGATCCTCAGGTGGCGGTGCACGCCATCCGCAACCTGGCACGGGTCGCGTTCGGCACCGCGTCGGTGCGCTGGTCGCAGCTCGGATTCGGCCGCACCTCGTCCACCTCGACGTCGCAGCAGACGCCGCGGAACCTGTTCGGATTCAAGGACGGAACCAACAACCTCAAGGCCGAGGACCCCGGCGCGCTCACCGAGTCGGTGTGGGTCGGCCCCGGCGACGACCAGGCCTGGCTCGCCGGCGGCACCTACCTGGTGGCGCGGCGGATCCGCATGCTCATCGAGCAGTGGGACCGAGCGGTGCTGCAAGAGCAGGAGCAGGTGATCGGCCGCACCAAGCGCGACGGCGCTCCGCTCGGGAAGACCGGCGAGTTCGACGAACTCGACCTCGAGTCCAGGGGACCGGACGGGCCGTTCGTCCCCGTCGACGCACACGTGCGCCTCGCGTCGGCCCAGCACCTCGGCGGACTGAAGATCCTGCGCCGGGGCTACAACTTCACCGACGGCTCCGACGGCTTCGGCCACCTGGATGCGGGCCTGTTCTTCATCGCGTTCTGCCGCAACCCGCTCGAGCAGTTCGTGCCGATGCAGCGCGAACTGGCACGACGCGACGCGCTCAACGAGTACATCCAGCACGTCGGGTCGGCGGTATTCGCGTGCCCGGCCGGGCCGGCACCGGGCGAGTACTGGGGGCAGGCGCTCTTCGAGGCGTGAACCGTCCCGGAACGAGATCGGTGACGCCGAGCGGGGCTCAGTAGGCGCCGTCGCGGTGCAGGACGGCCCGGAGGGTCCTGCGCAGGATCGACAGATCGAGGGCGAAGGTCCAGTTCTCGACGTAACGCAGATCGGCGCGGACCGATTCCTCCCAGCTCAGGTTGCTTCGTCCGCTGACCTGCCACAAGCCGGTCAGTCCCGGCTTGACGAACAGCCGCCGGCGGGCGCCGTCCTCTCCGTACCGCGCCACCTCGCATTCCAGCGGGGGACGTGGGCCGACCAGCGACATGTCGCCGGTGACCACGTTGAACAGCTGCGGCAGTTCGTCGAGCGAGTACCGGCGGATGAAGCGGCCGACCCGCGTGACACGGGGGTCCTCCCGCATCTTGAACAGGATCCCGTTGCCGTCGCTGCAGTCGGTCAGGTCGGCGAGACGATCCTCCGCATCGACCACCATGCTGCGGAATTTGAACATCGTGAACGTCCGCCCGTCCCTGCCGACCCGGGTCTGCCGGAAGAGCACGGGACCCGGGCTCGTGAGCCGGACGGCGAGGGCAATGGCCAGCAGCAACGGCGCCAGGAGCACCACGATCATCAGGGCGGCCACGCGGTCGAAGATGTTCTTCACCAACCACGCCGGGCCGGCGTAGCGCGGGGCACTGAGTTGGAGCA
>NZ_WVTE01000265.1:0-29645 GCF_009939605.1 Rhodococcus sp. YH1
CTGCCAGGCTCAGGCGCTCCCATTCGAGGTGGCTGCCGACGACGGTCCAGCCGTCGCCCGGCTGGCCGATGATGTTCTCCACTGGGACGCGGGCGTCGGTGAAGAAGATCTCCATCACCGAACCCAATGCCGGTTCCGATGCCGCCGGCCTGCGCACCCGCGCCGTTCAAGACGGTGACTCGTGGATCATCAACGGCAACAAGGTGTTCTGCTCCGGAGCCCACCTCCCGGGCACAGTCATCGCCGTCATGGCCCGCACGTCCGAGGACAAGCACAAGGGTCTGAGCATGATCCTGGTGCCCAACACCACCGAGGGCGTCGACGTCCGCAAACTCGACACCATCGTCCGCCGCAGCCTCGGCACGACGGAGATCTTCTTCACCGACGCCCGCGTCCCAGTGGAGAACATCATCGGCCAGCCGGGCGACGGCTGGACCGTCGTCGGCAGCCACCTCGAATGGGAGCGCCTGAGCCTGGCAGCCACCTACGTCGGCAACGCCCGCACCGCCCTCGACGACACCATCCGCTACACCAAGGACCGCACCCAGTTCGGCCGGCCACTGTCGTCCTTCCAAGTGCTCAAGCACCGCATGGCCGAGGACGAGTGCGAGGTCGAGGCGGCACGCCTGCTGGTCTACAGCGCCGCCACCAAGCTGGCCCGTGGAGAGAAGGCGCTCAAGGAGGTCTCCATGGCCAAGGTCTTCGCCGCCAAGACCGCCTTCCGGGTGGCCACCAACGGCATGCAGGCCCTCGGCGGTTACGCGACGCTGCCCGAGTACGACATGGAGCGCTACTTCCGCGAGGCCAAGCACGGCATGGTCGGCGGTGGCACCAACGAGATCCAGCACAGCATCATCGCCAAGCAGATGGGGCTCTGACCGGCCTCGAATTCCCTGCAAGCCCCATACGCGTGACACATATCCGTGGATACGTGCGGCGCATGAAAAACAAACGATTGTTATTGGTCCGGGGCTCGATCGACGCAGCGAAGCGGCTCGCCTGTTCGGCCGCCCGGAACGCTCGCCCCCAGGCCAACGAGAGGAAGTGCAATGACGAAAGAACTCGATTTCGACGCCGTGGTGATCGGCGCGGGATTGACCGGTCTGTACCAGACCTATCGACTGCGCGAGATGGGCTACTCCGTCCTGGGCGTCGAAGGGTCAAACGACATCGGCGGTGTGTGGCATCACAACCGCTATCCGGGCGCTCGGGTCGACTCGGAGAGCGAAGTGTACGGCTACTTCTGGAATGAAGAGCTCATGCAGGAGTGGAACTGGTCCGAGCGCTTCGCCGCCCAACCGGAAGTACTCGAATACATCCACCGCGCGGCCGACCTCATGGACATCCGCAAGGACTACATCTTCAACGCGCGGGTCAAGAAGGCCGTCTTCGACGACGAGAACAACTATTGGACACTCGAGTTCGAACAACAGTATCGCGCTCCGGTGACTGCACGCTTCGTCTTCTCGGCCCTCGGACCGCTGTCCGCGCCCCAGATGCCCAACGCCCCCGGCATCAACACCTTCAAGGGCGAAAGCTTCCACACCGCGAACTGGCCGCATGACCCGAACGGATTCGGTCCCGCCGATCTGGATTTCTCCGACAAGCGCGTAGCCGTGATCGGCGTGGGTTCAACGGGTGTGCAGGTCATTCAGGAGATGGCAAAGGTCGCCAAGAACCTGACGGTGTTCCTGCGCTCACCGAACTGGTGCACGCCTCTGGGCAACGGTCCCATGACCCAGGAGCGGATGGACTACATCAAATCGCACTACAACGAGTTCATTGCCAAGTGCGACGCATCCATTGCCGGCTATACGCACGAGTTCATTCCGAAGAACCTGTTCGACGTTCCGAAGGAGGAGCGCGATGCCAAGCTGGAAGAACTGTACAAGGGCCCGGGATTCTCGCTGTGGCTCGGTGCGTATCAGGACGTGCTGTCCGATCCGGTAGCCAACAAGTACGTCTCGGAATTCGTGGCCCAGAAGATTCGTGAGCGGGTCAAGGACCCCCGCACCGCCGAACTGCTGATCCCGAAAGATCACGGCTTCGGCATGAAGCGGGTGCCTCTCGAAACCGACTACTACGAGGTCTACAACCAGGACAACGTCTCCCTGGTCGACTTGAACACGACGCCGATCACCAGAATCACACCCGATGGCATCCAGACCACCGAGACCCTGCACGAATTCGACGTCATCATCTACGCCACGGGCTTCGATGCAGTCAAGGGAGCGTGGAACCGTATCGACATCCGCGGCACGGACGGTGTGGCACTGAAGGATGCGTGGGCTGATGGCGTGACCACCTACATGGGTATGCAATGCCCCGGTTTCCCCAACTTCTTCCTGCTTGTCGGACCGCAGAGCGGGGCCACCTTCTGCAACATTCCGCGCTGCTCGGCGCTCGCCGTCGACTGGCTGAGCGAAATGATGGCCCATGCAAAGGAAAACCATGTCCAACGCATAGAGCCGGAACCCGATGCAGCCGAAAGCTATACGCTCTACTGCACGAAGTTGATGGGCAAGTTGCTCCTTGGGCAGACGAACTCCTGGTTCACCGGCATCAACAAGAACATCGAGGGGCGCGACAAACGCGAGGTGTTGCTCTTCGTTGGGGGCAATCCCAGGTTCCGGGAGTACTGCGAGGACGTGACCCGCAACGGCTACAAGGGATACGTCATGTCGTGATCCTGCGACGTCTCGGATTTACAGCTGGCCAAGGCACCGAATGCACACAGAAATCGATCGACTTGCCACACCGGCCGGTTGATTCGCGAAAGGAGAGAAGCAGATGACACGACTGTCCGATAAGACGGCGGTAGTGACCGGAGGTGGCCGCGGCCTGGGTTCGGCCATCTCGACCGCTCTGGCCTCGGAAGGCGCACACGTCCTGGTGGTTGACAGGAACAAGGAAGCAGCAGATGTCGTGGTTGCGGACATCAAGGCTTCGGGTGGTTCGGCCTCTGCCGAGATCCTGGACATCAGCGACCGTGAGGGCGTCAATGCCTTCGGCGCTCGGATGGCCGAGCAATACGGAAATATCGATGTGCTGGTGAACAATGCGGGCATCGCGCCCCGCATCAGACCGAACGATCCTGATCAGGCGGAGAAGTGGGATCAGGTCATCGGCGTGAACCTCACTGCGCAATGGGACATTACAGTCGCGCTGCTGCCCACGTTGAAGCATGCGGGCGCAAGCGTGATCTTCGTTTCGTCGATTGCCGGATTCACGGCGCCGAGATCGAGTGCCGCCTACGGCGCGTCCAAGGCTGCCGTCCGCTCACTGGTCCAGTATTTCGCCCGAACGCTCGGCCCGACAGGTGGTCGAGCCAACGGACTGGCACCGGGCAGGATCAAGAGCGACCTGATGACGGTGACCGGTGAAGCGGGCGAGAAGTTCCTCCAACGACTACCGCTCGGTCGTGTCGGCGAGACACAGGAGATCGCCGGCCCGGCGGTGTTCCTCGCTTCCGATATGTCCTCGTATGTCACAGGAGTCACGATTCCCGTCGATGGCGGTTACCTGGCCTTGTGAGCGGCAGCGTCACGCTTGGTGCACGCCGACGCAACCGCTGAGCCCCCAAAGAGTCGCCGCGATCGGAGATCCCGACCGCACTCCGATCGCGGCCTGACTCCATTGCAATCAGGAGAGAAGACAAATGGTGCTGACCGAAATCGAGCCGTTTCAGCCGGCGGATCTGTCGCAGATCGGCAGTGGCCTGAACCGGCCGGAATGCGTGCTGGCAGCAAGCGATGGCTCGATCTACACCGGCGATTGGACGCTCGGTATCGCGCGGATCGCGCCCGACGGGACCACTGGCCCCGCCGTCGAGGCAGATCTGATTGCGCAGGGCTTTCGGCCGAACGGTATCGCGTTGACGGCAGACGGTGACTTCTTGTTCGCCAATATGGGTAAGGCGGGGGGTGTCTGGCGGGTCGGACGGCGTGGTGAGGCCCGCCCCTTCGCGACCGAGCTCGACGGGACCGCTATACCGCGCACCAATTTCGTGCTGGTGGACGGTGACCGGGCCTGGATCACCATCAGCTCGTTGAGACGCAAGCACGACCACTTCACCGCGGAAGAGAACACCGGGCAGATCCTGCTGGTGCACGATGGCAAGGTCACTGTTGCGGCAGATGGGCTGAACTGGACGAACGAACTACGGCTCTCGCCCGACGGCAAGTACCTTTTCGTCAACGAGACCTTTGCCTGCCGCACCACCCGGTACGACGTTGCGGCAGACGGCCTGTTGAGTAATCCTGTCCGGATCACCTACCCGGAAGACACCTTCCCCGATGGCATGGCCGTCGATGCGGAGGGCGCGCTCTGGATCGTCTGTGTCATCTCCAACCGCCTGATCCGCATCGCACCGGATATGACCTGGACCGTCGTGTTCGAAGACGTCAATCGCAGTGAGCTGGACGCGATCGCCTCGGCCCATGCCGAGGGGCGCCTGACCTGGGATCAGATTTCGCACAGCCGTGGGTCTCGTGTGTCCAACCTGTCCAGCATCGCTTTCGGAGGACCGGATCTGAAGACGCTCTATTTGGGTGGGCTCGGCAATCGAGAGGTGCAGGTGTTGTGGTCTCCGGTAGCGGGAATGCCCATGGAGCATTGGCGATGAGGCCCTCGGCTCAGGTATTGGATCCGACTGTTCGCGGGCCTGTGACCTGGGGTGTCGGTAGAGGATCTGCGTCGCGCACCGACGGCTGTCCCACCGAATCGATCATCGTCGGCGAGTAGGTCGCACCGCCGATCCGCCACCGGCCGTCGGGGGCCGACATCGCCCATACGGACGGTTCTGCGGGACCGAGTGATCGGAAAGGGATTCGTGAGCAGAGAACTGAACGGCAAGGTAGCCGTCGTCACCGGTGGCGCGGGCGGGATCGGCCGCGCCGTCACCGAAGCGTTCGTCGACAACGGCGCCGTGGTGCTCGTCGGAGACATCGATGACCACCGCGGCGCCGAAGTAGCCGACACCCATCCCGGTTCGATCGTGTTCCACCACACCGACGTCACCTGCGAGACCGACATCCAGGCTCTCGTTGCCGCCGCAGTCGACACGTTCGGCCGGATCGACATCATGGTCAACAACGCCGGCGCACTCGGCGGCCAGGGTCGCCTGCTCGACGTCGACGCCGACTCCTTCACCCGCACCAGCGATCTGTTACTACGATCGGTGTTGCTGGGGCACAAGCATGCCGGGCAGCGTATGAAGGCCCAGGGCACCGGCGGAAGCATCGTCTCGATATCGAGTATCGCCACGACACTGGCCGGCATCGGATCGGTGTCCTACTCGGCCGTCAAGGCCGGAATCGAGCAGATCGCCCGCGCCGCCTCCCACGAACTGGGCCGCTACGCGATTCGCTCCAACGTCATCACTCCCGGTGTCATCCTGACCCCCATCCTCGCCCAGGCCACCCGCCTCGGCCGCGAACGCCACAACGAGTTCCTCGACCGACTGGCCCCACGGCTGGGCGAGTTGCACCCGCTCGGTCGTGCCGGCACAGTCCAGGACATCGCCGACGTGGCAGTGTTCCTCGCTGGTGACCGCTCCGGATTCGTCACCGGCCAATCTCTCACCGTCGATGGCGGTCTGACCTCCGTGTGGGCTCACGACATGGCCGTTCTCGTCCGGGAGGTGCTGAGCACGATGGCCGAAGGGCAGGGACCTCTTCGAACCCCGCCATCCGGAACCGCTGAGATCCGCTCCGGGACGGTGACCGAGTCGACAGATCGCTTTAAAACTTCTTGACATTCCCCGAGTGGGAGCGCACAGTGTGACGCAGAAAACAATCAATCGTTTTTTATGGCGTTCGTCCGGCTCGGCCGATGCCCGCCACGGTGGAAGCACCGTCGTCCAGGACGAATCCGTCCGGGCACGGAACGTCAGGGCGCACCTCGATCGAGGTCAGTGTCCCATCGGTTCCGTCGGCCCGCAGCTACCGACCCAGTGCCCGCCGAGCCGGCGGGCACGGCGCGCTGGGTAGACGCCATCATCCCGTCACCGTTCCACGAGGGAGCAGAAGGTATGGATGTCATCAGCAAGATCAATTCAACGAAGATGAGGCCTTATCAGTGGCTCATCGTTGTCTTGTGCATGTTTTGCAACATGCTCGACGGCTTCGATTTCTTCGCCATGGGCTTCGTGCTGCCTCATCTACCGGCAGACTTCGCCGCCCCCAGCGAAAAGGGATACCTGATCAGTGCCGGACTCCTCGGCATGGCGGCGGGGGCGATCTTCGTCGCTCCTCTGGCAGATCGCTACGGCCGGCGCCTTCTGATCCTGGCGGGCCTGACCCTGAACATCGTCTCGATGGTCACGACCGCCCTGGCACCGAACTCTGCGGTCATGCTCGGCGGCCGCTTCCTCACCGGCATCGGTGTCGGCGTCATCAGCGCCACCATGATCGTGGTGGCCCAGGAGTACTCCTCGGCCGCGCGCCGCAATTTCGCCATCGGCATCGTCACCGTCGGATTTCCCTTGGGCAGCACCCTCGCCGGCCTTACCGGCGTGTCCCTCATGTCGATCTTCGGCGGGGCATGGCAGGCGATGTTCTGGGTGGGGGCCGCCGTCAGCTTCCTCGGACTCGTCCTGGTCGCCGCTCTGCTGCCCGAGACCTTGACCTTCCTGCTGACCACCGACAAGCCGGGGGCACAGGACAAGGTCGCTCGCATCGCGACGAAACTGGGCCTGGATTACACCCCCACCGAGCAGCAACCGCAGTCGTCGACCACCGTCGCTCCCCCCGCCCCCGGCAAGCCTCGGGTGCTCAGCGCCGAACTGCGCGAGCGCACCGTACTGCTGTGGATCGGCTACGCCTTCCTCACCGCGGCGTACTACTTCGTCGGCACCTGGACGCCGCAGCTGATCGCCGACGCCAGCGGCAGCACTCAGGACGGCGCCATCGCCGGCACGATCATCAGCATCGGCAGCCTCGCCGGATCGATCGTCTTCGGGCTCATCGGCCTGAGATTCCTCGCCACCCGAATCGCCTGGATGGCACTGAGCCTGGCCGTGGTCAGCCTGGTGCTCTTCACCCTCACCATGGGCGGACCCCTCGCCCTCGTCATGGCCACCGCACTCGGACTGGCCGTGTTCGTGTCCGTGTCCTCCTACACCGCCATGGCACCACCGATGTACCCGGCGCTCGCCCGCGCTCGGGGTTACGGCCTGATGGTCGGTATCAGCCGTATCGGCGCGATCATCACCCCGATCCTGGCCGGCTACGCCTCCGAATCCGTTGCCCCCAAGTACATCTTCCTGGCGGCCTCGATCCCGCTCGCGATCTCGGCCCTGGCCGCTCTGCGTCTGTGGTCGATCACCCGTACCCAGTTCACCGCCGAACTCGCGGACGCAGCCGCGCTACACGAGGCGGCGCAGACTCTGGACACGGAATCGCGTACGGCCGTCCGGTAGGCGACACGTCCTCGGGCCAGACGATCCGCAGAGCCCGCCCCGGAATAACCGGCACAGCACTCGATCCCCACAACTCGACGGAAGGAACCACGATGTCCTCGACAGGTGACGATCCCACGGTCTGTGGCGGCCGGACCGCCGAGCGGATCACCAAGGTGGACCACGTCGCCTTCGCGGTCTCGTCGATGGCCGAAGCCGCAACGTTTTTCCGTGACGTGATCGGCGGGACGTTCCTGTGCGGCGGGGACAACGACGAGACCGGGATCCGGCTGACGCACTGGATGCTGCCCGGGTTCAAACTGGAACTGATGCAGCCGCTGCGCAGCGATTCGCTCATCTCCGAAGCGATGCGCCGCCGCGGCCCGGGTTTTCACCACATGACGTTCCTGGTCGACGACATCCCGCGCACGGTCGAGGCCCTGCGCACCGACGGGTGCGAACCCATCGACACCGACACCCGCCTATCGGCCTGGAGCGAAACGTTCCTCTCGCCTCGAGTCACGTTCGGAGCGCTGCTCCAGTTCGTCAGTACCGATCTGCGGTGGGACACCCCTACCCAGGATTACACCTGCGAGGACGTCCTCGCCGGCCGCATCGTGTGGCGGGACTACATCGCCTGTGTACGCGAGGACCACCCGATCGCCTGATGCGCCCCGCTGGACGACAAGGAGCAGTGATGACCGCCAATCCCGAGATCGAGAAAACCCCGTCCCTGACCGAGCTGGCCGCCTCGGTTCGAGAGCTGCAGGACAGGCAGAGCATCCGCGACTGCCTGATGACCTATTCACGGGCGGTGGACCGGCTCGATCGCGAATTGCTGCTGTCGGTTTACCATCCCGACGCCATCGACGACCACGGCGTCTTCGTCGGAAGCCCGGAGGAGTTCGCCGACTGGGCGATCGACATGCACACCCGGACCCACCTGTCCCACCAACATGCCATCTTCAACATCACCTGCGAGCTCGACGGCGATGTCGCCCACACCGAGACGTACTACATGTTCGTCGGGCTCAACCGTGAAGGAACACCCCTGACCATGAGCGGTGGCCGCTACCTCGACCGATTCGAAAAACGCGACGGCCACTGGGCGATCGCCGCGCGCGCCTGCATCCGGGACTGGGCACCGCTCGACTCGATCCCCGACCAACTCGACCAGGTCGCGATGACAGTGGTGAAAAACCTTCCGGAACGGACAAAGACCCTCATGCGGACGGGTCCCCAGCCTCGCCGAGACCGTTCGGACATCTCCTATCAGCGTCCGCTGACCATCGATCCCTCACGCCTCGGCGGCTGAGCCGCCGACGACGCCGTCACCACCCAGATCAGTCTCACAACAACACCACCCATCGAGCAATCGTCCCAGGAGAGATCCACATGAACAGACTGCAGGACAAGGTCGCCTTCATCACCGGAGCCGGCCGCGGGCAGGGACGCGCACACGCCGTGCGCCTGGCCGAGGAGGGCGCGAACATCATCGCCGTCGATCTCTGCGCGAACATGGCGAGCGTCCCGTACGACCTGGCGACCCAGGACGACCTCGCCGAAACCGCCCGGCTCGTCGACAAAGCCGGTGGACGGATCGTGGCGCGAACGGCAGACGTGCGGGACCTCGACTCTCTGCGCGCCGCCGTCGATGCCGGGGTCGCGGAGTTCGGCCGCCTGGACATCGTCGTGGCCAACGCCGGGATCTGGTCCAGCGCTCCCTTCCTCGACATGCCCGAACAGACGTACCACGAGATGATCGATGTACAGATGCACGGACCCTACAACACGTGTCGTGCCGCCCTTCCCCACATCGTCGACGGCGGCCGCGGCGGCTCGGTGATCATCATCAGTTCGACCGCCGGGATGCGGGGCTTCCCCAACCAGGTGCACTACAACATGGGCAAGCACGCCGTCGTCGGACTCATGCGGACCTTGGCGAACGAGTTTGCACCCCAGTTCATTCGCGTCAACACCATCCACCCCAGCTCCGTCGACACGAAGATGATCCAGAACGACGCGATCTGGTCCGCTTTCGCACCGGGAGTGGAGAATCCCACGTTCGACGACTTCGGTGACACCTTCACCGCCATGAACCTGCTGCCGGTGCCGTGGATGGAGCCGGAGGCGATCTCGGGTGCGGTCGCATGGTTGGCGTCGGACGATGCGAAGTACGTCACCGGCGCCACTATCCCCGTCGATGCGGGCTATCTCGGAAAGTACAACTGAGGCGGCAGACCCTGCGTGCGGGCAACCCGCGGTCCTCGTGATCTCGAGTTGTGTCCGCGAGCGACGGCGAGACAGCCACGCCCGCCTCCACCACGGGCGATGAGTCACTGCGCCGAGATCGAGCCCGTCAGCGCGGAGCGTCACGCCGACGGGGCTCGGATGCCCCAGCTCCGCCGGCGGGACCGGGTGAGGCAGACCCTGTATGCGGGTCTGCCTCACCGTCGTGAAAAGGACGACGAGTTGGACGAAGAGGGCGGAAGCCCCGCACAGGCGCGAGAAGAAATCCTGATCGAGGGCAGCACGGACGACACTCCGGTATCGGTAGAGTCGCCGGCGAGCATTCGTAGCAGACACATAGTGGACGCGATCTCCCTGAACACCATGCGCATTCTGCCCAGCTTCTGGTCAGCGCGATGGGCGAGAACATCCGATCTGCACCTCGACGAAGCTGTCCTCGGGTTCGCGTTCTCCGGCTATCGGCTGGTGGCGTCCGTTGCCGCGTTTCCGAGGGCCGTACTCGCAGACCGATGGGCGCCGTGAGAGCACTGCGCGCCGCCGGCCTCGGTGCGTTCGCCCTGGGTCTTGTCTTCACCTGGGCCGCGCACTCCGGTGCGGGTTTGGTACTCGCACTCGCGGTGGTCGGACTCGCTCCGGCCTTGGCCACACCCGCAGTGAACGTGGTGATCATGTCGGGTGTGCGCGTCCAACGACGCGCGCTTGCGTTCGCGGCGGCAAGTGCCAGTCCCGTGACGGCGCTGATGGTGGCCGGAGCAACCGCGCCGGTGCTGGAGAGACTGATCGGATGGCGGTCCGCCCTCGGCATCGGGGGTCTGGTCGCCGCGCTGATCGTGCTGTGGCTACGCGGGGCACAATCGCAACGGACGCGTTCCGTCCCGGCCGCTGCTCTGGAGAAGGTGTCGTTGCGTCCCTCTGGTGGTGATGATGACCGGGGTCCTGGCCGGCAACGTGGCATTGGGCGGCGCCACGGCCTTCGTGGTGATCGCCGCTCCCACTGCCGGCCTGGACATCGCGTCCGTCTCGTTCGTCGTTGCCGCCTGTGCCTGTGGATCGATCCTGTTCCGTCTGACGTGTGCTCTGATAGTCGACCGGCGGGGATCGGACCCGTTCCCCGTGGCCTGGATGATGATGGTGGCCGGCGGCGGTGGGGTTTCGTTCTGTTGGCGTCAGGGATTCCCGGAGCATTTGTCGCCCGACTGATTTTGGTCTTGGTGCCCGGCTGGTCGTGGATCCCGCTGCTCGTACACGGGGTCACGAGCCGGTATTGCGATGCGGTGGCACCGGCCTCCGGTGTGGTCCAAGGTGCATACTTCGGCGGTGGTGTCGTAGGACTCTCGATAATGGGGGTTCTCGTCACGACCGCTTCGTACTCGTTTGCCTGGTTGGCGATGGGGGCTGCCAGCCTCGTCGCTGCACTCTCGGTCCTCGGGCAGGAACGCCGACTTCCACCGTTCCGCACGGCACGGGTGGGATGCTGATTCAGGCGTGGCCGTCCCGATCGGCCCTCTCGTCGCACGCTTTTTCGGATGGGGATGTGCGTTGCCAAGCCCCGGTACCCGCGCTGACGCATGCCCGGGGGTACCCCCGCCGGACCGATTCTTGTGGAATCGTGCCCGACGTGCGTTCGACGGCCTGCAATAGCGTTCGCAGCCACAAGTGCCCACGCTGTCGACACGCATCGCCACGCCGTGGCGACCGTGACCGTCCCTCAGGTTCCGCCCCTTGGGCCGGAGCACGTGAGGCAGACCCTGCGCGTGGGTCTGCCTCACCCGTCCTGACGACTGAGTTGGAGGAAGCGCCGGAACTCCACGCGGGCGTAGGAAAGCAGAGGATTCACCATCGGACTGATCTTGGTCTTGGCGCCCGGTTAGTCATGGATCTCGTTGGTCCTGGTTCTCACTGCATGTGACGCGGGGGCAGCGGTCTCCGGTGTGGTTCAGGTTGCCGACGTCAGTGGTGATGTCTTCGGCCTCGTTACCATGGGCGTACACATCGCGTTCACTTCGTACTCGATAACTTGGCTCTGGACGGGTCCTGCACGCAGTGTGTCGTCGCGTTCTCCTGGGTGGGAATGTCGCGGACACCATGCGCCGTGTCGGATAACGCTGTAGCACTTCGTTATCCGACACGGCGCACCGCGTCGCATTTGCCGATTTACAGGCTCAGTGGGCGGTCCCACCTCCGTCGACCACGAAGGTTTGTCCGGTGACGAGGTCACCACCGGAGCCGTGCAGGTGTAAAGCCATGGATGCGACGTCGTCGGGATTGCCCAGTCGGCCGGCCGGGGTACCGGCGATCATCACGTCGTACAGCTCCTTCGGGATATCGCCCAGGATGGGAGTCTCGATAGTGCCGGGCGCGAGGACGTTGACCCGGATTTTCTCGGAGGCGTCCTGGATGGCAGCTTGGCGGGAGAGGCCGAGGATGCCTCCCTTCGCAGCGGCGTACGCGGCCGTGTTCTGCATGCCGATCAGCGCGGCGACCGAGGAGACATTGACAATCTTCCCGCCACCGGAACCGATCATCGACGGCAGCACAGCCTGCATGCCGAGCCCCATTCCCTTCAATGGGCCGGGTCACGGCTTGTCCCGGCCGCCCTGTCACGACGCTGACGCGTTCAGACCAGGGTGTAGCCGCCGTCCACGAGAATGTCGTCGCCGGTGATGAACGAGGACTCGTCGGAGGCGAGGAACAGAGCAAGGTTCGCCACTTCGGAGGGACTGGCGATGCGATTCAACGGGGTGGCGTCCTTGATGCCTTGGATGAGATCGGCCGGAAGGTGGGGTGTCATTCCGGTGCCGATCACGCCGGGCAGGATGGCGTTGACGCGAATGTTGTCCTTGGCGTACTCCACGGCAGCAGTCTTGGTCAGCATAACGACGCCTGCCTTGCTCGCGCAGTAGGCGGGCATGTTCGCGAAGGCGACGTTGGCGGCCATCGAGGCCGTACTGATGATGGAGCCCCCACCGTTCTTGATCATTGCCGGGATGCCGTGCCGCATGCCGAGGAATACACCTTTGAGGTTCACATTCAGCACCTGGTCCCACGCCTCCTCGGTGTATTCACCGGTGGCCGCTTGGTCGCCGTCGATGCCTGCATTGTTGTACAGCACATCGAGACGGCCGAAGTGGGTGATGGCTGCCTGGATCATCGCCTCGACGTCGGCCGACTTGGAGACGTCGACGTGGACCGGAATACAGCCCTCGCCGAGGCGCTTGGCCACCTCTTCCTGCTTTCCGGAGATATCGGCCACCACGACCTTGGCACCTTCCCGATGGAAGACCTCCGCTGTCGCCTCTCCGATTCCCGATCCCGCTCCGCTGATGACGGCGACCTTACCTGCCAGCCTTCCGGACATTTCTTCCTCCTCGCATCGGGTGAACGACCGTGGAAAACAATCATTCGTTTCCAGAGACGGTAACGCGGGGGGCAAACAGCGTCAATAGGTTTCGGCACAAGCCGGGTAGACGACGATGAAGCCGCCTTTACCCCGTCAGGCCGAGGAGGGATGGTGGCGCCGCCAGAAGCAGCCGAGAGTGCCGGCACTCACAACCCTGACCGAAGGGTGGTTGACGTCACACCGATCGGCATCTAGCCTTGGAAAAAACAGACACTTGTTTTTTGACCCGGACCGTCGGGCCAAGTCCACCCAGAGAGGCAACGAGGCATGACTCAAGAGCAGACGCGCACCACCCCGGACGTCGAGTCCCTCAAGGGACGCTTCGGACGAGACATGTTCAACGACTTCGATATCGACGACCCGAAGTTCAACGAGCACTTCTTCGACATCCTCGACGAGATGGTCGCGAAGTGCCCGGTTGTGCGCAGCAACGTCGGCAACGGGTACTGGATGGTCACCCGTCAAGAAGACGTGCGGAAGGTCGGCCAGGACTGGCGTACCTTCAGCAGCGCCAAGGGATACATGCCGAACCGCCCCGAGGGGCTGCCGTACCTCATGCCCGAGGAATCGGACCCGCCCAAGCACACGGCATGGCGGAAGGTCCTGAACCCGTACCTGAGCCCGACCACCGTCGCCCGGTACGAGGATCAGATCCGCGCCGACGTGAACACCCTCATCGACCGATTCATCGACAAGGGCGAATGCGAATTCGTCAGCGAATTCGGATCGAAGCTACCGGGATGGGCCTTCTTCAAGAACGTGCTCGGCGTGCCGATCGACGACCTCGACATGCTCGTCACCGGCGTGGAGAACGGCACCTTCGCTCCGCCGGAGGAACGGCCCGGACACATGGCGAAGGTCTTCGAGTACCTCGGCCAATACCTGGAGATCCGCAAGAACCAGCCCCCGCGCGGTGACCTGGTCGACGTCATCGCCGCCGGCGTGGAGTACGAGGACGGTCAGCCTGCACCGTGGGAGGACCGGGTCAGCATTCTCGTCGACCTGACCTTCGGTGGCATCGCCACCACCACCTACGTCATGGCGGGTGCCATCCATCACCTGGCCACGCATCAGGGGGATCGTGAAGCCCTTGTCGACAATCCCGACATGATCGAACGAGCGGTGGAGGAATTCGTCCGGGTCTTCCCACCGGTGGTTGCCCTCGGGCGCACCTGCACCCGAGACACCGAGGTCGCCGGCACGCCGATGAAGGAAGGGGATTTTGTTCTGCTCGGTTACAGCACAGCATCGCGCGATCCCCGTGTGGTGGAAAATCCCGGGAAGATCGATATCACCCGGCAGACGGTGCTCCACACCGCTTTCGGCGTAGGCCAGCATCGCTGCATCGGGTCGAACTTGGCACGACTGGAACTGCGTGCCACCTTCGACGAGTGGCTCAAGCGGATCCCCGATTTCGGTATCAAGCCGGGAACCGAGCCGAGCTACGAGACCGGAATTCTGCGCACGATGAAGGATCTGCACCTGGTCTTCTGACCAGCATGCTCCGGGCGTAGACGCGCCGACCAGTGGCGCGACCGGACACTTCGGTCGTGGATGTAGTGAACCACGCATGAACGACGTGATGGAGGATCACGATGAAGGTAGAGATCGACGGCACACTGTGCTCAGGTCATGGACGGTGCTTCATCCTCGCCAAGGATGTGTACCGACTCGACGACGAAGGCTACAACGCCGACCGCGGTTCCACCATCGAAGTGGCGCCCGGCCAGGAGGCAGCCGCCGAACTCGGGATGCGAAACTGCCCCGAGGGAGCGATCGCCCTCGTCGACAATTAGGACGGGACACACGGGCGGGCGCGGAGCAAAGGCAACGTCTCCGCGCCCGCCCCCTCTACCTTCCAGCGCTGACCCGGCTACTCCGACACACTCACTCGTCACCGACCACGCTTTCATCGATGGCGACCAGCCATCCATCGCCACTTCCATCCCCTTCTGCAGGGTTGTACCGAGGACACTTGTCATGGCCTATGTGATCACCCAACCGTGTTGCAACGACGCCTCCTGCGTGCCGGTGTGCCCGGTGGACTGCATCCGCCCCACCCCGGGGGACCCGCAATACCTGAACACGGAGATGCTCTACATCGATCCCGTGACGTGCATCGACTGCGGGGCGTGCATGGACGCATGCCCGGTCGGCGCCATCTACCCGGAGTGGGACCTCACCGGGACCGACGTGCGGTACGCCAGCATCAACGCAGACTATTTCGACAAGCACCCGCTCCAGTCCAAGGGCATGCCGAACATTTCGGTATCGACGATCGCATTGCCCGAGCAGGACCAACCGTTGCGGGTTGCGATTGTCGGCTCAGGCCCGGCGGCCTGCTATGCGGCCGATGATCTGCTCACCAACGTTCACGGGGCCGTCGAGGTCGAGATGTTCGACCGGCTCCCCACCCCCTGGGGGCTCGTGCGGGCGGGTGTGGCTCCCGACCATCAGCGCACCAAGGCTGTCACCGATCTCTTCCGAAACGCCGCAGCCAAGCCGGCTCTGCAGTTTCACCTCAACGTCGAAATCGGCAAGCACCTGAGCCACCCGGAGCTGATGTCGCACCACCACGCCGTCATTTACGCGGTCGGCGCGCTACGCGACCGTCGTCTCGGCGTTCCGGGTGAAGACCTGCCCGGCAGTCACGCTGCGACCGAGTTCGTGGCCTGGTACAACGGTCACCCGGACTATGCCGACCTGCAGTTCGATCTGTCCGGTGAACGTGCCGTCGTCGTCGGCAACGGCAACGTCGCCTTGGACGTGGCACGTATCCTGGTCTCCGACCCGGACGATCTCGCTGGAACCGACATCGCCGATCACGCATTGGACGCTCTGCGACACAGCCGTATTCGCGAGGTGTTGGTGCTCGGTCGTCGCGGACCGGTTCAAGCCGCATACACTACCCCGGAGCTGTTGGCTCTCGGAGCGCTCGAGGGGGTCGACGTGGTGGTCGATTCTCAGGATCTGATCTTGGACGAGCACAGCAGAGCTGCGCTGGAGGACCCCGCGGCCGAGCCCTCGACTGTGCTCAAGACCGAGCTCGCCCGCGAGTACTCCACCCGAGTCCCCGACCCGACGCGCAAGCGAATCGTGCTGCGCTATCTCGCTTCACCGACCGCGGTGCTCGGCGCCGGCCATGTCGAAGCCATCGAAATCGCACACAATGAACTCTATCGGGCCGCCGACGGCTCTCTCAAAGCCCGCCTCACCGACCGGACGGAGACCATAGAGACGGGTCTTGTGCTGCGTTCCATCGGATATCGCGGCGCAGGCGTTCCCGGCGTCCCCTTCGACGACGCCACAGGAACGATCCCCCATCGAGACGGGCGGGTCATCGACCCGCAGACCGGCGAGTCCCTGACCGGTGTGTACACCGCAGGCTGGATCAAGCGCGGACCCTCCGGCGTCATCGGAACCAACAAGAAGTGCGCCCAGGAGACCGTCAAGGTATTGCTCGAGGATTTCCTCGCCGGCACACTGGAGGGACCCGCTTCCGACTGCAGCAGGGAACAACTGAGCGCCCTCGTCACCGAACGACAGCCGGAGGTCGTCGACTACCGAGGATGGCAGGCCATCGACGCTGCCGAACGCAAGCAAGGCAGGGAACACGGACGTCCCCGCATCAAGATCACCAATGTGAAGGCGATGCTGGAAGTGGTCAAGGTGCACGACACCTCGACACGCTGATCTCCCACCTCGCAACGGCGGTGCGGTCACGGCGGGAGTCAGTCCTGTGGCGGAAGAGCAGGGTTTGAACACGTCAATGCAGACACTGCACGGGCCTTCGATTCGAGGGCGGGACCGCAGGACACGCCGCGATAGTCCTGCGCTGCAGTGTGTGCGAACAGTCGCGTTGTGCATCCGCCCGTCGATCAGCGGCAGCTGTCCGAAAGGGCGCCCCTGCGTCGGCCGAGTGCACCCAGGGGAATCAATCCGCAGTATTGAAAAACAAATGATTGTTTGCAACACTGGAGACCAGCCCACTGGATGCCGGAACGCCCGAACTTCTCACACTGGGCCGATCCATCTACGGATCAGTACTTCCCGTCCGGTCCGTTGCGCCCCGAGGCACAACGTGAACGAAAGGAGAGATCGATGACCACCGAAGACCAAGAGTTTATCGACTTCGCAACCAAGTGGCTCCCTTTCGGCGGGGGCGACGAATACATTCTTCCCCAGTTCGGCGTCACGCCGTACACCTTCTACCTACGACTGCACACCCTGCTGCAGTCACGTCCGACGCTCGGCTTGGGGCTGACGGCAAAGCGCAAACTGGCCGAAGCGTGCGCAGCAAAGCTGTCCCAGAGGAGTCGACGCGCCTCCGAGTTGGTTTGACCGCTTACGTCGACCCCGGGTCTCGGGGCGCGAAACTCGAGGAGAAAGGGCAGACGGATGGATCTCGGTGTGCACGGTAAGGCGTTCGTGATCACGGGCGGCTCCGACGGCCTTGGTCTGGCGACCGCGCGCTCGCTGCTCGCCGAAGGCGCCCACGTCACCATCTGCGGCCGCGACAAGCGTCGACTCGACGACGCCGTCACCGCCCTCGGTCACGACGTGCACGCGGTCCCCGCCGACGTCACCCGCATCGACGACCTCACCACCCTTATCGACGCCACCACCGACCGGTGGGGCCGCGTCGACGGACTGCTCAATGCCGCCGGCGTGCATACCGGCGGCCGGTTCGAAGACATCACCGACGAGGAATGGATCGCGGACTACGAACTGAAGTTCCTCGCCGCCGCCCGGACGATCCGCCTCGCCCTTCCGCACCTGCGAGCCAGCCGCGGGGCCGTGGTCAACGTCCTGAGCACCGGCGCCCGCACTCCCGGACGCAAAGCCATGCCGAGTGCCCCTCTGCGCGCCGCCGGGCTGAGCATGACCAATGCGCTCGCCACCGAACTCGGGCCCGACGGGATCCGGGTCAACGCAATCCTCGTCGGCGTCATCCGCAGCGGCCAGATCCAGCGCCCCGCACTCGAGGCGGGCCGCGACGTCGAGGAATACCTACACACGATGGCCGACCGGATGCGGATCCCGCTCGGTCGGGTCGGCGAAGCTCACGAGTTCGGTGACACCGCCGCCTTCCTGCTCTCGCCCCGAGCGGGCTACATCACCGGCACCGCCGTCCACGTCGACGGCGGCCACTGCCACGCCATCTGACAGCGCGTCCAGAGTTGGTCGATGCGCCCCTCCGTCGATCCGCTGGCGAAAGGTCCGACCGATCCAGCCGATGCCGGACTACCCACCATCCCCACGGTTGCCTCTCCCCTGTCGGTGGTCGTGGTCTCAGTTGAGCGATCGGCCGGAGCCGAGCGCCCTGCCTCCTCCTCGGCAGGGTGTTCGGTTATCCACCACCGCGTCTCGACAGACCTGGGGGCTTCACGAACGAGATGAAGGGATGGTCCGTCGACGAGGCGATCAGCCATCCAGAGCGTAGTCGACGGCATCGTCGAGCCCGAGTCCTCTCCCGTGGCGCAGTCGGGCTTCGAATTCGTTGTTACCGAGAGTAATCCGCGCGGACTTCTCGCATTCCGCATGATTGCGGTCAAGCGCACGGAAGAGTAGCGATGAGCTTCCGGTCGCACGTCCCAACGACTCCGCTGCGCCCATCAGTACGGCAGCGCGTTCGGCACGGTTCTCAACGTCCTCGGTCCACGCCAGCGCCTCGAGGCATACCGCAGCAGCCAGAGGTTCGCCGACACGCCGAATCACACCGAGCGCCTGCTCGAGCATCACCCGAGCCTCATGGTGATCGCCCTCCTGGAACAGCGCAACACCCAAGGCCCACTGCGAGTAGGACCGATACACGAACTCACCGTGCGCTTCGGTGATGGCCAGCACCTTCCGGTGGCACTCGATCGCTCGGTCGGTATCGCCGCGCAATTCGTATGCGAGACCGAGCATCACCAGAATCCAGACGTGCCGCGAAAGGTGATGTTCCGCATCGAAGACCGCGAGTGCACGCTCCAAATGCGTGCAGGCCTGGACCAGATCACCGCTGTACAAAGCGAGAAGGCCGGCGGCGTGATCGGCGCGGGCATCCAGGAGCGGGTCGTTCGCGCCCTGGACCAGGGCTTTGCACTGCTCGACCAACTCAGCCCCGGTAGCCAAATCGCCCTGCAGTTCGGCGAGAACACTGTGGGCATAGAGGGCGTCGATCCTGTCATTGCTGGAGGCGAGAGGATGCATGAGCATACGTCCGAGCCAGTGGCGGCCTTCGTTGAGCAGCCCCCGTGCCAGCCAGTACGGAAACAGCGCGGTGGCCATCCGTAATGCGGGATCCGATCTGGACGCGGCCGGTTCGGTCGAAGCGAACTCGAGGGCCTCACGCAGATTCGGCAACTCTCTGTTCAAGCAGGTGATCCAGTCCAGCTGCCGGGGACTGATCCATTCCGCTTCTGCCCGCAGGACCATCTGCTCGAACCACTCCCGGTGGCGGTGGCGCCACCCGAGGTACTCATCACACTGTTGAGCCTTCTCGCGACCGTACTGCCGGATCGTCTCGAGCATCCGGAAGCGAACCTGATCATCGTGCTGTTCTCGAATCATGATCGACTTGTCGACCAGCGCAGTGACCCGGTCGAGAACGTCGGTAGAGGTCGCGGTGCCGCCACTCAGGTACTCGACCGCCTCGAGGCCGAAACTGCCGGCGAAGATCGACAACTGTTGCCACAGTTGCTGTTCGGCGGGCGTGCACAGATCGTAGCTCCAGTCGATCGACAGACGCAGCGTCCGTTGTCGTGTGGGCACGTGCCGCTCCGCCGTGGTCAGGACGGTGAACCGCTCGGCCAAGCGTTGCCGGAGCTGCTCGGCAGACATCACCCGCATGCGGGCCGCCGCCAGCTCGATGGGCAAGGGCAGTCCGTCGAGCCGGGTACAGACCTCCACCACAGCGGCACGGTTGTACTCGGTCAACTCGAAGTCCGGCACGGCGGCTGCTGCCCGCTCGACGAACAGCTTCAACGCATCGAATCGGCGCGGTTCCCGGACCGATCCCAATTGATCCAAGGGCGGCACCGACAGCGGCGATACCCGCATGACCACCTCACCGCGAATACCGAGGGGTTCACGGCTGGTGGCCAGAATGCGTAGATCCGGACAGTGTCGCAACAACCGGTCCGCCAGCCGCGCCGCAGCGTCGACAATCTGCTCACAGTTATCGAGTACCAGCAGAAGCTGTCGCGAGGCCACGAAGTCGACTACTGCATCCTCCAGCGATCGACCCGGCGAATCTCGGACGTCGAGTACCTCGGCCACGACATCGACGAGTAGCGCCTCGTCGTTGAGTTCTCCCAACTCGACCAGCCACGCACCGTCGCGGTAGCTCGGCTGCAGCTCCGTCGCGACCCGCAGCGCCAGCCGCGTCTTACCCACCCCACCGATCCCGGTCAGCGTCAGCGCGCGGGAGGCCGTCAATCTCTTCTTCGCGGCGGAAACTTCTCGCCGGCGCCCCACGAAGGTGGTCGATTCGGCGGGCAGGTTCCCCACTCGGCGGACAGGTCTCACAGCATCGGGTAATCCGGGCCGGAGCCGGCCGCTGTACTCGAGCAGCGCCATCTCGTCGGCTCGCTGCCCTCGACTCACCTGGATTTGTTGCAGCTCGTGCCCAAAGGCTGCTGCAGTGCTCGGGCGTCGGCGGGGATCGGCGTCCATGGCGCGTTCAACAGCGCGGCTGATGTCATCCGGAAATCCGTTTTCGCGTAGATCCGGGACCGGCTGGGTGGTGATCCGCAGGAATTGGGCGACCACCTGCTCACCCTGTCGGCGTTCGAAGGCAGCGTGCCCGGTCAGAGCTGCGAACAACGTCGCTCCGAGGCCGTAGATGTCCGAGGCCACACTGGGACGCTCGCCGCTGAGCACCTCCGGCGCGGTGAATGCGGGCGACCCGATGATCGCCCCGGTTTCGGTTTCGAAGCCCCCTTCGATGTGGGCAATCCCGAAGTCGGTCAGCACCGGCTCGCCGTACTCGGTGAGAAGGACATTCGCCGGTTTGACATCGCGGTGCAAGACTCCCAGCCGATGGGTCGTGTCCAAGGCACCGGCAAGCCGGACCCCCATCCGCAGGGCGTCGTCGACCGACAACGGACCTTGGCGGCGGATCCATGCGTCGAGGGAAGTCTGGGGGTAGTACGGCATCACCAGATAGGGCCGGCCACTGTCGGTCGTCCCGACCTGCAGGACATGGACGATGTTGGGATGCCCGGTCAACCGGCCCATGGCCCGCTGCTCACGCAGAAACCGGGCAAGGTTCTCCTCGTCCAATGACACGGTGAGGATCTTGACGGCGACCGTACGGTCCAAGGCCCGCTGCCGACAGCGGTAGACCATGCCGAAGCCGCCGCGTCCGATCTGCTCGGCGTCCTCGAAACCCGCTGCCCCGAGTTCGGCACCGATGGCCGTCGCGTCGTCGCGCTGAGTCGCCCGCGGATCACCGCCTGCCATCGCAGCAACCTGTTCCAGCGTGTCGGCTCGACCGCTTCAACGCAACAATCAGGCTTGTTCGCCGTTCCTTCAATGCCATGTGCCACCTCTGCGGACAGTTTCAGAATAGCGCGGCAACACCGCCGTCACCGTGCAGCTGATGTCGACGAACGTCTGGAACATGATCCACATCGTCGCCACCGCGGCGAGCATGCACAGGAACGGATCAGCCGAACCCATCGCCACCCGTAATCCCACCCACAATTGCGCGGCGAACTGCCCGATCACCACCAGCATGCCGAATTCTTCCCCGGTGATCGAAAAGGGGAATTCGTTGTATGCCTGCGGCCTGGAACTCCACTTCGGGTCCGAAGGTCCAGGCCTGCACCCCAACCATCGAGCGCACGATCTACAGTCGCGCCCTGATCTCCTGGACTACGGCTTCGACGTCGGTGTACGAGGATACGGGGAAATCCCCACACAACTGCGCGGTCGCCCGGCTGATGCCCTGCTCTTTCCGACCAGGGGGTGATCATGGCACAATCCTCCCACCGCACCAATTGCCTGAACATCGTAATATGTTGGGGCACAGGGTCATATCTCGGAGAGTAGCCACGCCGCCCCGGTACGCCCCACACCCACGGCCGTGTGTGTGCTCCGGCTGTCGCGCTGGACAGCCCAGTATCCGATGTCGGGGACACACCGCAGCCGCACCGGGGACCGGTGTACGCGGCCGCCAGCCCCGGGGCATTACCGATGTCGAACCTACGTTCCCGTGAGTAGATGGCACTCCCCGGTCCTCATGCTGGTCCACATTCCCTGCGCCAGAAGGGCAGAACAAGCAGGTCGCCCAGTCCGGCGCTTCGAGCAGGGAGGTTGCCATGACCCACGAACAAGGCCGACACGGCGTATGGCAAGCCGACCGTGCCCCTCGACCCGCCAGCCTCCGCACAGCACACCGCTGGGGAAATAGCGCCGGTCGGGCAGGACACCGGGCGGGCGGGACTATACGACGCACTGCGCACTGCCGGCACCGCCTACTTGCGCACCGTCGGCGAAGCACTCGCCGCACACCAGCGCAACGAGACCGGCCCCAACACCGATGCCGGCACCGAAGCGGAAGAGACGAGCTGCCATGCCACGCGCCCGACCTCGGCGACGAAGCCGAACCGGCATAGTGGCGGTGGCAGACTCGACACGCTGATATGGCATTCGGTATCAGCGTGCCGGACCGTCAGCTGTCGACGAACCGAAGGCTAGCATTATCGACAGGTGACAAGGCCGTCCGAAACCTGATGGGGTGCGTCGGTCCGGTCTCGGCGGGACCGGTGCCTGAGACGCTATCGAGTTCGCGGCCGATGAGGGCCGGGTCGTGCATTTTCCGCTCGACCGTGTCCTGGATGATCTCTCCGAGCCGGATCAACCCTCGATCGTTGCGAGTGGCAGCGGTCGGCGAGCGACCCGACGGTGCTTTCCAGCTGCTGCGACGGTGAGCGGCTCGAGTGGCTCGGCTACCGCGGTGGTGTCGGCCTGGCGGGTGGCTTCGAGGGCGTTGGAGCGAGCTGTCCGGGCCATGTGCTCATCCCGGGTGACGATTTCCGGCTGGCCGCGGATCCGCTCGCACAGCCGGGCGGCGTCCGGGCGTTGGACAGCGGCAACTCGGCGCGCAGGGGTTGGCTGCGGCATCGTGGCCTGTGCTGAAGGAGACAGGAATGCGACGTCACGGGGTCAACGCCCGACAATCGTCGAGCTGAGCGGGGGGCTGGCCACCGCCGCGTTCCCGGCTGTCGTCCTGGATCACCGTGCCGACGTACCGATTCGTGAACGGGATCTTGTCGGCCCCCACGGTCCCCTGCAGCACGATCTTGCCGTTGACCCGGGCTGTGTACAGGTCTCCCTCGGCCCGCAGCTCGATCACTGCGCCTTCGGGAAACCTCGACGTGGACGCGTACTGCGGAGTCCCCGCCACGGGGGTGAACCCGTTCGGGTTGGCAGGATCTTCGTGGTACAACGCCATGATGCTGTCGGTGAACGCGAACTGCACACCGGTGTCGACACCGGGATTGGCGCGCACCACCGGACCGATCGACGAGTGCTCCGGCTCGCGTCCGTTCCAGCGGACCACACACCGCATCACCTGCGTCTCGCTCGGCATCGGCTCACTCCAGAACGCAAGACTCAACGGAGTCGACGGAGTCCCCCGGCCGTCGAGATGACCGTTCACGATCTTCAGTGTGCCTCCACCCCAGGTGATCCAGTTCGGGCCGAGCGGGCCGTCCGGGCGATCGAAGTCGTCGGCCGCACGCAGCACCAAGGGGGTCGCCGGAGCCGGTGCGCGGTAGTTGTCCCCGCCCCTCTCGTCGGCGGTGTCTATGAGCGGCGAGGCCACGATCCTCGGAATCGGAGCGAATTCGGGCCCGGCAGGGCGGGCATGTGGGTCCGCGGTACCCGGATCCGCGTCAGCCAGAGGTGCCAGTCCGGTTGCGAGGGCGAGCGACCCACACACGATGCCGAGCCGCACGGCGCCTTTTCGGACGGACGTGAGAATACGATCGTTCGGTTCGGGAAGCACGCCGGGAATTTTAGGGCCCGAAAGCACATATGACAGTGATGCTCGTCACGACCACGTCCCTCCGGGCCGCGGCGGGCCGATGTCTCCAACGCCCATATGCACCGATCAGAGGCATACACGGTGTCAGTAGTGGGGGACCCTGGCGGTCCTGTTTCCGGGATTCGAACGGCCGCCTCGACGGCGGAGCTCTGCGCCCAGCCGTGCAGCCTGACGCGTGAGGTGGTCGCGTTCGGGGAGGTTGGGCGCCGATCGGGCCGCTTCGGTGTAGAGCCGTGCTGCGGTCACCAGGTCACCGGCACGCTCGTGGAGGTACGCCGCGGCGGCGGCATGGCGGGGCAGGGCGGGGTCGAGCCCCGCCAGGGCGGCCAGACCGGCCCGCGGGCCGTCGGCCTCGCCGACCGCGACGGCGCGGTTGAGGCGGGCCACCGGGTTGTCGGTGAACCGCAGCAACTCGTCGTACCACTCGACGATCTGCACCCAGTCGGTCTCCTCGGCCGTGCGGGCATCGGCGTGGAGCGCGGCGAGGGCGGCCTGGGCCTGGAACTCCCCCAGTCGGTCGCGGGCGAGCGCTGCCTGGAGCACGTCGACGCCCTCGGCGATCAGACGGGTGTCCCACAGGCTGCGATCCTGCTCGGCCAGCGGCACGAGGCTGCCGTCGGTACGGGTCCGCGCCGGGCGCCGTGCGTGGTGGAGCAGCATGAGCGCGAGCAGGCCCGCCACCTCCTCATGCTCGATCATGGCCGCCAGCTGGCGAGTGAGCCGGATCGCCTCGACGGCGAGGTCGACGTCGCCGGAGTAGCCCTCGTTGAAAACGAGGTAGAGCACGCGCAGCACCGTGGCGACGTCACCGGGCCGGTCGAACCGGACACCCGAGAGGGTCCGCTTGGCCCGGCTGATGCGCTGGGCCATGGTTGCCTCGGGCACGAGGTAGGCCTGCGCAATCTGTCGCGTGGTCAGACCGCCGACCGCGCGCAGTGTCAGCGCGACCGCCGAGGCCGGCGTCAGGGACGGGTGCGCGCACAGAAAGTACAGCGCAAGCGTGTCGTCCACTGCCTCGGCCGGGCCGGGCCCGGGCTCGACCTCGACGAGCACCTCGCGCCGCCGCCGGGAGGACTCGGCGCGGGTGGCGTCGAGGAACCTGCGCCAGGCCACGGCGACCAACCAGCCCTTCGGGTCCCGCGGCGGATCGTCCGGCCACACGCGCACCGCTTCGACCAGGGCGTCCTGCACGGCGTCCTCGGCCGCCGCGAAGTCGGCTCCGCGGCGGACGAGGATCCCGATCACCGTGGGGGTGAGGGTCCGCAGCAGGGTCTCATCCACCGTGCCTCACTCCGTGACGGTCGGAGGCGCGGACAGGAACGGGCGCACCTCGAGCCACTCGTGAATCGGCTTCCCACCCGCCCCCGGAGCCGCAGACAGCTCGCCGGCCAGCTCCAGCGCCCGCTCGTAGCTGTCGACGTCGATCACCATCCAGCCGGCGATCAGATCCTTGGTCTCGGCGAACGGGCCGTCGGTGACCGGCGGCCGCCCCTCGCCGTCGTACCGGACGAACGTCCCCTCCGGGGACAGCGCCTGCGCGTCGACGAACTCTCCGGTGCCCTCGAGCCGAGCGGCGAAGTCGTTCATGTACTGCATGTGGGCGGAGATCTCCTCCGGCGTCCACTGGTCCATCGGCACGTCGTTGACCGGTGCGGGCGCGCCACGGTAGTGCTTGAGCAGCAGGTACTTGGCCATCGTGTTCTCCTTGATGCGGTACAGCCCATTGTGGCCGTGTTCACCTCAGGGACGGAGCCGTGCTCGGGATCTCGACATCCCACCGCGACATTTCCCGGCGATCCTCCTGACACCGCGCACTCTGCGGCGCCACGGGAGCCGCGACGAGCTTCGCGCCCGCGGGCTTGCAGGCCGGCCACGACGGCGTCGAGCGAGAGAATGTGGGCAAGAACCAGAACAGGGCCGGCTCCCGTTCCCGGAACCGGCCCCTGACCTGCCGTGCAGCGTTTCCGCTGGTGGAGCCCCCTGTCAGGATTGAACTGACGACCGCTCGCTTACAAGGCGAACATGAGGTCAACGGTAGCCATCGTGCAACACCGTGACCTGCGCGTTTACCGCGCCCGCCACCGCCCAGGATCGTGCATCGGTGCGCGAGTTGTGACAACTGTGTGACAACTGTCGCCCCCGCGTGCCCTGTCGAACTCGATTCCGTTCGCACTTCCCCGGAAGGAATCCCTTCATGAAACGTGTCCACAGCACCGACGCGTACCTCACCATCACGATCGCCGCCCTCGCGTTCCTGCTCTCCTACACCAAGCTCGTCGACCTCGCGCTCCGCGCCGGCTACGGCGACTACGCCGCGCACGTGTGGCCGCTCATCGTCGACGGCATCACCATCGTCGCCACCCGCGGCGTCCTCCGCCTGACCGGATCCCGCCGCTACGCGTGGACCCTCCTCGCCGCCGGCACCGGGGTATCGATGACCGCCGCCGTCGGCAGCCAGCTCCTTCCTCCGGGACCACTCCCGCCGCTCGCGGCCGCGGCAGTGTCGGTGGTGCCACCGCTGTGCCTGCTGGTCGCACCGCACCTCGCGGTGCAACTTGCCCGGGACGCACAGTCGCGACCTGGTCGCGACGTCGACACTATCCCCGACGTGATGCCCGCGGAGGTGGTTGCACCGCCCGTCGAACCGGAGGTGGCAGTCGAGACACCCGAAGATCGGCGAGCACGCGCACTCGAGCTGCTCGCTACAACGACCATGTCCTTCCGTGCCGTCGCGAAGGAAGTCGGTGTCACCGACACGTCGGTGCGACGGTGGGCACGAGCAGGCCAGGAAGTAACACGAAACAGACCAGATGGGATGATCCGGGCATGAGACTCCGCGCCCTTGCGATCGCCCCGGCCCTCGTCCTGCTCGTCGCGTGCGGAGGAGAAAGCGACGACTCCACGATCGGGGCGACCACAACCGAGTCAAGCGCAGCTGCCAGCACCACCACTCGGACGGCGGCGCAGACCACGACGACAGCTGCGACGCAGCTCGCGCCCGTACCTGGCAAGGTCCAGCACTCTGGCAATACGAGCGAGTGCACCGTCACCCCCATGGCGTACCCGGGACTGACTGAAGTGGACGTCCAGGATGGCGCCGCCGGCCACCCCTCAGACGCCAAGACGATCACGTGGCACTGGGAGGGCGGGATCAGCACTGGAACTGTCGCCTTCACAGCAACCATGTCCGGACCAAATGGCCAGCCGATCACCCGCGGAGTCAAACTGATCGACGGCGAGGTCATCGCGAACTACGTCTTTTCGGGCGCGCGCCAGGAGAACATCGCCATCCCACCGCGCTGGAACGATGCATCCATCTCCGTCGCACTCCCAGCTGCCTCCGGGACGGTCCTCGGTTCGTCATTCAGCTGGTCCGCCGATCTCGAGGTTGACGGAGAATCGACCGGGAAGTGCCCGGGCGCTTGAGCCGCGACAACTACTCACAGGAGTTATGCACATGCAGTGGATAGCGGTGTTCGCGATCGTCCTGCTCGTCGGCCTGGCCGTCACCTTCTGGAAGACCATCCTTGGCGCCCTCGCGGTGCTCGTCCTCGCGGCCGCCGCCCTGTGGGCATGGCAGGCCTTGCGTAGCCGGGCGAAGGGACGTCGGGACGAGGCGGCTGCACTGGCTGCACGGGCCGATCGTGAACACGCACTCTTCCTCGAGGGAAAGGACGCCGGGGTGTACGGCCGCTACAGCCCAATCGATCTCGACCGGCCACGGCCCACTCCCCTGCCCGCCACGATGGCGGAATGGCGGGAGCAGCGCCGACGGAAGTAGTTCTGTCGGCCCCCTTCCCTACACTCAGGACGGAACGCCCCGGCACCCACACACCCGGGGCGTTCTCTCATATCACGACCACTTCACTCCGGGCCGCGGAGGTCCGACGTGAGGCGGTCGGCCGATCGTGGTCTCGCACGTTCTGCAGGTCCACGTTCGATGGCCCCCGGCGCCGGGCGTGCAGTCGCAGGGTATCCATCCGACCAGGACCTGGTTCGGGGTGAGGCGATGGCCGTTCGGACAGCGCTTGGGTGCACGCTCGCACAGGGCCACGCCTGAAATTTTCGCACAGGCGTTCGAGCAGCGGTATGGTTCCGGACGCCGGCCGGTGAGACGCGAGTCTGGGAAGCACCGGCCGGCATCCGAGACCTTCTGAGGCCGCTCCTCCGAGGCACACAGCAAGCACGCAGTTCCCGTGCCGGTCGAGGTTGTGCCGGGCCCGCATCATAGCGCGATGCCATGCGCAGGTCCGAGCCGGGCGGTGATCTGCACGTGCCTCGTACGAACACTTGTAAGCTCCGCTCGCAACCGATCCCAGCAGAGAGGCGATATGCAGCTCTCTTTCTCGGAACTTGACTCGAGGGGGTTAGTGGCTGGAGGGCAAACCGAGTTTGTCGAAGAACGCCCTGTTCCGTTCCGTAGCTGCGTTGACGAGACGCTCAAAGCTCATGACCTCGATGTAAGCCTTGGTTGAGTCATTGAAGCCGAAGTAGGCAAGTCCATCGTGGGTCGGCTTCAAGTTTGCGTACTCGCAGCGACTCACCATTGTCGGTGTCAGGTCGGCGATGATGTAACAGAAGGCAGGCGGCTCTTGTGATTTCGGGATCGGGCGACCCGCGAAGGTTCGGACACCGCCTTCGCGTACGCGCTTCACGTACTCAAGGCACTGCTGGATTGGATCTTTGTCCTCCGTGGCGTCGTTGCGCATCGGCCGTTTGATCTCGACCACGACGATCGAAGGCAACGGAAGCGCTTCACCTTCGGCTGCCAGCACAGGGGCGCCAGCTAGCCGGGTTGCGAGTATGTCCGGCTCCTTCGTCGACTCTGACAAGGTGATAGGCATGCTCTTCAAAGTCTTGTCAGAGGCGAGGTAGTCGTGGAATGCGAGCCGCTCATCGATGATCCAAAGGTTCGATGCGTCCGTGGCGATCTCATTGGAATCCGTCCGCATCGGGATGAGCAAGGAGTGAATGGCGTCTTCCCTGCTGTACTTGCCGTCCTCGTTCGACCGAATCAACCTGGCCAGAATGTCTAGAATCGTCCGTCGGCGCGACACGTACGCTGCCAGATCTGACTGGTTGATGTCGGTGACTTTTTCGAGGTACCGGGCGAGCCGTTCTTTGTAGTCCACCAACGGTTCCGATCCGGCCTTTGCGAAGACCACATGGCCCTCGGCAAGGGCATCCGCATCGAGCTTCTGCAGACTGCGGTGCAAGAGAAGTTCGAGATCCTGGTCCTTGATGGAAGGGTCGACGGTAACTCCCAGTGAAACAAGACGCGACAGAACAGGCCGGTACCTCGGCGCATGATTGCTCACATAGTCGTTAACTCGCGCTCTGCCCTCATCTCGCGCCGTGGCGAGTTGGTCGGCGAGTAATCTCTCTACATTGGCCAGTACGGCCGTGCGCACGTCGTCGAGCGATATTTCGTGTTCCATGGTCGTGCCTGCGACGCTTTCGCCGATGTCGAAAGCCGTCCGGTCGGCACGGACGTGAGCGTCGAGATAGTCCGAGGAGAGGTAGCAAACATAGGTGAAATCGGTTGATTGATCGTCCTT
>NZ_WVTE01000266.1:0-77025 GCF_009939605.1 Rhodococcus sp. YH1
CGACAGCCTTTTCGACACCGACACCGGTGAGGGAGCGGACCTCCATCTCGGCCTGCTTGGCCGGGTCCTCCAGCTTGCGCCGGCCGATGTAGGTACCGACGATGCCGAGGACGAAGGCCAACGGGATCGACACGATGCCGGGGTTGGCGAGCGGGAAGAGGGCGAAGTCCGCGTTCGGGAACATCGAGGACGGCTTGCCGGACACCGCCGGGGAGAAGGCGATGAGCAGCAGGCAGCTGACCAGGCCGCCGTAGATGCTGAACAGGGCGCCGGTGGTGTTGAACTTCTTCCAGAACAGCGAGTACAGCAGCGTCGGCAGGTTGGCGGACGCGGCGACTGCGAAGGCCAGGGCCACCAGGAAGGCGATGTTCTGGCCCATCGCGAGGATGCCCAGCACGATCGAGACCACGCCGATCACTACGACGGTGATGCGGGAGACCCGCACCTGATCCTCCTCGGAGGCGTTGCCGCGCTTGATCACGCTGGCGTAGATGTCGTGGGCGAAGGACGCGGACGCGGTGATCGCGAGGCCGGCGACGACCGCGAGGATCGTGGCGAACGCGACGGCGGAGATGATGCCGAGGAAGATGGTGCCGCCGAGTTCGAAGGCGAGCAGCGGCGCGGCCGAGTTCTCCTTGCCGGGGGCGCCGAGGATGACGTCCGGTCCGACCATCTTGGCGGCACCGTAGCCGAGCACCAGTGTGAACAGGTAGAACCCGCCGATCAGGGCGATGGCCCAGGTCACCGAGCGCCGGGCCTCCTTGGCGGTGGGCACGGTGTAGAAGCGCATCAGCACGTGCGGCAGGCCGGCGGTGCCGAGCACCAGGGCGATGCCGAGCGAGACGAAGTCGAGCCGGGTCATGTCGCTGATGCCGTACTTGGCGCCGGGGGCGAGCACGTCGCGGCCGGCGACGGCCTCGTTGGTGGAGCTGTTCACCATGGCCTGCGCGTCGGCCAGCAGCTGCGAGAAGTTGCCGCGGACCGCGAGCAGCACGAGCACGAACATGATGCCGGCACCGGCGACGAGCAGCACGGCCTTGACCATCTGCACGTAGGTGGTGCCCTTCATGCCGCCGATGAGCACGTACACGATCATCAGGACGCCGACCACGGCGACGACGATGCCCTGGCCGAGCTTGCCGTCGATGTTGAGCAGCAGCGCGACGAGGCCACCCGCACCGGCCATCTGGGCGAGCAGGTAGAACAGCGACACCGCGAGGGTGGACAGCGCGGCGGCCATACGCACCGGACGCTGCTTGAGCCGGAAGCTCAGGACATCGGCCATGGTGAACCGGCCGGTGTTGCGCAGCAGTTCGGCGACGAGCAGCAGGGCGACGAGCCAGGCGACGAGGAAGCCGATGGAGTACAGGAATCCGTCGTAGCCGTAGACGGCGATGGCGCCGGCGATGCCGAGGAACGACGCGGCCGACAGGTAGTCGCCGGCGATCGCGAAGCCGTTCTGCGGGCCGGAGAACTGCCCGCCGCCGGTGTAGAAGTCCGAGGCCTTCTTGGTGGAGCGGCTGGCCCGGATGACCAGGCTCATCGTCACGACGACGAATGCGACGAAAATCGCGATGTTGAACAAGGGGTTGCCGACGTCGGTGGCACCCTGGGCCAGAACTGTCACTGGGCCGGTCCTTCCAGCTCTTCACGGATCGCGGCGGACCGCGGATCCAGGTCACGGTTGGCGAACCGCACGTAGAGCGCGGTGATGACGAAGGTCGATACGAACTGCGCGAGTCCGAGGATCAGGCCGAGGTTGATGTTGCCGAGCACCTTGGTCGCCATGAAGTCGGCGGCGTAGGTGGCCAGCAGGACGTACACGAAGTACCAGGTGAGGAAGAGCCCCGTCATCGGGAAGACGAACCGCCGGAGCCGGCGGCGCAAGTCCTGGAACTCCGGACTCGCCTGCATGTCGACGAAGTCCTGCGCATCGGGCGTGCGGCGCTCGAGCGCCCCGCCCTTGCCGAGGTGAGCTGTGGTCACTGCCGACTCCTTGGTCGTGGCTTCAGGGATCGCCCCTGTGAGACGTACTACCAGTAGACCGTAATGAGACGAGAGTCACACGAGAAGATGGTGGCACCGGTCACACGCCGAGCTGTCGACCGGTGCGGCGAACGGTCCCCCGGGCGCGACGAGTGGCGGCTCAGTGGCCTCGCGGCCGGGGCGACTTTCCGGGTCCGCGCCGGTCCGCGGGGTCGCCGGTGTCCTCGAACGCCCCGAGCTCCCGGTCCCGGCCCATCCCCAGCCGCTCGGGCACGTGCATGCGGGAGAAGACGCGACCGATGTCCGCCGGGACGCGGGATCGGGTGGCGAGGCTGACGACGACCATGGTGACGAACGCGAGTGGCACGCTCACGGCGGCCGGGTAGCCGATGACGGCGGCGAGCCAGCCTCCGCCCGTCCCGGGGTCGATGCGCACCAGCACGACCACCAGGGCCGCGCCGCCGGCCACCACCGCGCCGACCACCATGCCCGCGGCCGCCCCGGCCGCGGTGAGCCCGCGCCACCAGATGCCGAGCATCAGCAGCGGACACAGCGTGGAGGCGGCCACCGCGAACACCAGACCCACCGCCCGCGACAGGTCCAGCGACGTCACCGCCAGCGACAGGCCGAGCGGCACCAGGCCGGCGAGGACGGCCGCGATCCGGAAGTCCCGCACCCGCCCCCGCAGCACGTCGGTGGACAGCACGCCGGCGACGCTGACCAGCAACCCCGAGGACGTGGACAGGAACGCCGCGATCGCGCCGGCGGCGACGAGCGCGGCGAGCAGCTGGCCGCCCCAGCCGGACAGGACCGACCCCGGCAGCAGCAGCACGGCCGCGTCGGAGCGGCCGGTGATGAGCAGTTGCGGCACGTACAGGCGCGCGAACACCCCGAGCAGCGTCGGGAACAGATAGAACACGCCGAGCAGGGCGATCACCGCGAGCGACGTCATGCGGGCCGCACGCCCGTCGGGGTTGGTGTAGAAGCGCACCAGCACGTGCGGCAGCCCCATGGTGCCGAGGAAGGTGGCGAGGATCAGCGAATACACCTGGAACATCGGGTGCGCGCCGCCGATCCCGCCGCCGGGCGCGGCCCAGTCGTCGTTGGTGGCGGGTGCCCCGGCCACCACCGGCACGGCTGCGCCGGGCTCGAGCACCAGCGCTGTGCCGGCGGCCACCTCGTGCTCGCCGGGCGCGAGCAGCACGGTGCCGTCCACGGTCCGTCCGTCGACCCGTCCGGTGGCGGCGACCTCGAGGGGCTCGCCGACCTGGACGACGACGTCGGTGGTGACGTCGACGGTGGTGCGCTCGGTGACCGTCGGCGGCGCCGGCTGCCCGACGGCGCGGTCGTCGTCGAGGAAGTGGACGGCGAGCACGAGGGCCGGCACCGCGACGGCGGTGAGCTTGAGCCAGTACTGGAACGCCTGGACGAAGGTGATCGAGCGCATGCCGCCACCGACGACGTTGCCGACGACGATCAAGCCGACCGCGACGACGCCGACCCAGTCGGGGACGCCGAGCAGGATGTTCAGGGTCAGTCCCGCGCCCTGGAACTGGGGGACGAGGTAGAGCACGCAGACGACGGCGACGATCACCATCGCCAGGGTGCGCAGCCATCGCGCGCCGAGCCGGAACTCCGCGAAGTCGGGCACCGTATAGGCGCCGGACCGGCGCAGCGGCGCGGCGACGAACAGCAGCAGGCCCAGGTAGCCCGCCGTGAAGCCCACCGGATACCACAGGGCGTCGGCACCGTACTTGGCGATCAGCCCGGCCACTCCGAGAAACGAGGCGGCGGAGAGGTATTCACCGGATATGGCGGCGGCGTTCCAGCGGGGGCCGACGCTGCGGGAGGCGATGAGGAAGTCGGAGGTGGTGCGGGCCAGCCGGACTCCGTAGATGCCGATCGCGACGGTGGCGGCGGCTGCGGCGACGAGCCCGATGACGGTGACGACGGGGATCGAACCGGTATCCATGAGCCGCTCAGTCGTCGACCAGGTCGGTGAAGTCCTGCTCGTTGCGTTCGGCCAGGCGGACGTAGAGCCCGCCGATGCCGAGCAGCAGCGGGTATCCGACGAATCCGAGCAGCAGCCACGGCAACCGGATGCCGAGCACCGTCAGGTCCGTCAGGCGCGGCACGAAGTGGAACAGCAGCGGCAGGGCACACAGCAGGCACACCGCCACGAGCGAGAGCCGCGCGGCGAGGCCGAGCTGGGCTCGGACCAGGCCGCGCACCATGGCCTCCCCGACCTCGGTCTGTTCCTGGACCTCTACGCGGGTGCGCACCATGCGGGCGCCGCGGCGCTGGGCGAGCACCACCCGTTCGCGCGGCGGCGAGCCGCCCGAACCACGCGGCGGCGGGCCGCCCGAACCACGCGGCGGCGGGCCGCCCGAACCACGCGGCGGCGGGCCGCCCGAACCACGCGGCGGCGGGCCGCCCGAACCATGCGGCGGCGGGTTGCCGGACGGACTCATCTGGTCGTCCAGGTCTGCATCGGTCCGCGGATCAGGCGGTCCTTGAGCTCGCGGGTGTGGCGACGGCTCACCGGCAGTTCGACGGGCGGCTTGCCCTCCTCGGCCCGCAGGCACACGACGAGGCCGGAGCCGACGCTGCGAATGCCGGTCACCAGGGGCAGCAACACGAGGTAGGAGCGGTGCACCCGCAGGAACCCGGCGTCTGCCCAGCGGCTCTCGAGGGTGGAGATGGGGATGCGCACCAGGTGGGAGCCGGTGCCGGTGTGCAGGCGTGCGTAGTCGCCGTCGGCCTCGACCCACTGCACCGACGACCGCGGCACCAGTGTGGTCACGCCGCCGAGTTCGACGGGGATCACCTCGTCCGCCGCGGCCGCGCCCGCGGCGGCGGATTCGGTTTCGCGGGTGCGGCGGCGCTCGGCGATGCGGCGCACCGCCTCGGCGAGACGTTCCTCGCGCAGGGGTTTGAGCAGGTAGTCGACCGCGCCGAGGTCGAAGGCCGCCACCGCACGGTCGTCGTGCGCGGTCACGAACACAACGGCGGGCGGGTTCGCGAAGTTGCGCAGGATGCCGGCGAGCTCCAGGCCGTCGAGGCCGGGCATGTTGATGTCGAGGAACACCGCATCGATCCCGCCGTCGCGCAGCAGCCGCAGGGCGGTGGTCGCCTCGCCCGCGGTGTGGACATGGCCGATCTCCTCGCGTCGCCGCAGCAGGTACGCGAGCTCGTCGAGGGCCGGCGGTTCGTCGTCGACGGCCAGCACGGTGAGGGTGTCGGTGGTGTCGTTCACAGCCGGTCCATCGTGCCATGCCGGACCGTCCGCGCGGAGCGGACCGGTCCACTCGCGCGGAGCGGGGCCGGGTGGCGGAAGGGTCGCGTCATGCCCGTATCCCGGGCCGGAACTTCGGCACCCGCATGCTGACCTTCGTTCCGGCCCCCGGCGCCGTCTCGACGACGAGGCCGTAGTCGTTGCCGAACGCTGCGCGCAGGCGATCGTCGACGTTGGCCAGTCCCACGTGCGCCGCCTCCTTGGCGCTGGTGCGCCCCTGTCCCTCGGCGACGGCGTCGAGATCGCCGGAGCGCAGGAGTTCGGGGTCCATGCCGACGCCGTCGTCCTCGACGCTGATGACGCAGTCGGTGCCCTCGTCCGCGGCGACGATGCTGATGGTGCCGGTGCGGGTGCTCTTGCCCGCGATGCCGTGCCGCACGGCGTTCTCGACGAGGGGCTGCAGGGCGAGGAACGGCAGCACCACGTTGAGCACCTCCGGCGCGACCTGCAGCCGCACCTCGAGGGCGTTGCCGAACCGGGCCCGCTCGAGCGTGAGATACCGGTCGATGTTGCGCAGTTCGTCGGCGAGCAGCGTGTACTCCCCGGCCGCGCGGAACGAGTACCGGGTGAAGTCGGCGAATTCGAGGAGCAGTTCGCGGGCGCGTTCGGGGTCGGTGCGCACGAACGACGCGACGGTGCCCAGGGCGTTGTAGATGAAGTGCGGGCTGATCTGAGCGCGCAGCGCCAGCACCTCGGCGCGGTCGAGGCGGGCGCGGGAGGCGTCGAGTTCGGCGAGTTCGATCTGGCTGCAGGCGTAGCGGGCGACCTCGGTGAGCACGCCGAGCAGAGCCGGGCCGGGCTCGGTGGTGGTCACGACGCCGAGCGCACCGACGACCCCGACGTTGTCGATGACGAGCGGCTGCACGATCACGGCGCGCGCGGCCTGCTCGTCGGGACCGCGCTGGAGGTCGCCGTGCCCGACGAGGACGCGCCGGTCGTCGGCGATCGCGCGCTTCGCGGCGGTGAGCAACTGGGCGGACAGCCCTTCGAAGGGGCCGCTCCACGCCAGGCGGGTGCCGTCCGCGTCGACGAGCGCGACGGACGACGTGCCGGTGAGCGAGCGCAGGTGCGGGGCGGCCTCCTGCGCGGACGTCGCGTCGAGGCCCCGGCGCAGCGGCCGCGCGGCCAGCGACGCGGTGTGCAGGGTGGCGTGCACGGCACGTTCGGCCGGTGTGGTCAGGCCGCGCCGGGTGCGCAGCCACAGCACGGTGACGCCGGCGACGACGAGCAACGCGACGGCCAGGAGTGCGGCGAGGGTTGCGCTCACCGCGGGTCCGGTCCCGGCTCGGCGTCGAGCCGCGCGACGAGGGTCTTCGGCGCGACGGTGCGGTACGCGTCCTCGACGATGTCCGCGACGTCGTCCCAGAAGGCGTCGCCGGTGGCGCCGGGGCCGTCGAGGCGGACCCCGATCCAGCCACGGGTGCCGACGTACGGCGGCCGGAAGAAGCGATCCGGGTCCCGCTCGATCCAATCCTGTTGTGCGCCCGCGGGTGCGGCCGCCCAGAACGCGACACGGTCGTCGTGGTGGTGGTCGGCGAAGGTGGCGAACTGCGGGGAGCGGCGGACGAACCAGGCCGGTTCGCCGTGGCTGACGCGTTCGGTGACGTCCGGAAGCGCGGTGCACAGGGCACGCAGGCGGTCGAGCGGACTCATCATGGGTTCACGCTAGGCCACCGCAGCGACGCCGTTGCGGGGTACACGGTGGCCGGGTGCACGCGGATCGGCGCGGCGCCGGCCGGTGCCCGCACAGGCCTCAGCAGCAACGTGCCCCCGGGTTCGCGTCCGCGGCGGCGTAACGGGTGCGCCAGTACTCGCGTTCGGTGGGGATCTCGGCTCCGGGGTGCAGCCGTTCCAGGTGGGCGACGTAACGCGCGTAGTCGTGGTCGCCCATCAGCGCTCCGATCCACCAGCGCACCGTTCGTCCCCGCGCGGCGAGCGCGGCGAGCACCCTACTCATGGTGCGCTCCGGTCGGCTCCGAGCGGGGGCCGCGAGCGGGACGGATGTGCGCGGCGCCCGGGGCGCGCACGCGTCCGGACGCGATGAGCACGTCCCACTGGTGCTGTATTCGTTTCTCGGCGGCCGTGGGTACGAACCCGGCCGGGGCGAAGATCTTCGACGGAACGTCGGGAGCCTCGGTGGTGGGCAGCCCTCCGGCCCGGAACGCCTTGACGCACACGATGGCTCCCGCGACGGCGACGATCAGCACGAGACTCGCGAACACGATCGACAGTGTGCCCTGGATGAAGGTGTTGCGGATCACCGCGTCGATCGCGGCGGGGCTCGTCGCGGACCGGAAACTGGTCTCCCCGGCGTCCTTGGCGGCCTGGAAGTCGAAGTGCTGGGTCCAGTACCCGATCGCGGGATCCCCCGAGAAGATCTTCTGCCACGAGGCGGTCATCGTCACGATCAGGTCCCACACGAGCGGAACGCCCGGGATCCATGCCCATTTGAACAGGCCCTTCTTCATCACCACGGTGAGCACGACCGTCAGGGCGATCGCGGCGAGCAGCTGGTTGGCGATGCCGAACAGCGGGAAGAGGGTGTTGATGCCCCCGAGTGGATCGGTGACGCCCATCAGCAGGATCGCACCCCACGCGGCCACGACCAGCAGCGAGCACAGCCACGCGCCCGGACGCCACGACGGGTCCTTGAACCGGCGGGCCGGTCCCCCGAAGTTGCCGAGCGAATCCGAGAGCATGAAGCGGGCGACGCGGGTGCCGGCGTCGACGGTCGTGAGGATGAACAGGGCCTCGAACATGATCGCGAAGTGGTACCAGAACGACTTCAGCGCGTCGCCACCGAACAGGTCGCTCAGCACGCTGGACATCCCGAACGCGAGGGTCGGGGCGCCGCCGGTGCGCGAGATGATCGAGTCCTCCCCGACGTCGGCGGCGGCCTGGGAGATGGCCTCCGGGGTGATATCCGGGGCACCCAGTCCGAGGCCGTTGACGTAGTCCGCCGCAGTGGCGGGAGTGCCTCCGGTCACGCCGGCCGGGGCGTTGAGCACGAAGTACAGATGCTGATCGATCACGCAGGCGGTGATCAGCGCCATGATCGCCACGAAGGATTCGGTGAGCATGCCCCCGTACCCGATCAGCCGGGTCTGCTTCTCCTTCTCGAGCAGCTTCGGGGTCGTGCCTGAGGAGATGAGCGCGTGGAAGCCGGACAGTGCGCCGCAGGCGATGGTGATGAACAGGAACGGGAACAGCGATCCGGCGAAGGCCGGGCCGTTGCCCTCGAGAGCGAAGGAGGTGACGTCCGGCATCTGCAGGGTCGGGCGGACGATGAGAATACCCACGGCGAGCAGCGCGATCGTCCCGACCTTCATGAACGTGGACAGGTAGTCTCGCGGCGCCAGCAGCAGCCACACCGGTAGCACCGAGGCGGCGAATCCGTACGCGATCATCAGCCACGTGATGGTGACCTTGGACAGGGTGAACCACTCGGCTCCCCAGTCCGTTTCGGCCACCCAGCCGCCGGCGACGATGGCCAGCAGGAGCAGTGCGACGCCGATGAGCGAGACCTCCGAGACCCGGCCCGGCCGCAGGTAACGCAGGTACACCCCCATGAAGAGGGCGATGGGGATGGTCATCGCGATGGAGAACAGACCCCATGGGCTCTCGGCGAGCGCATTGACCACGACCAGAGCGAGAACCGCGATGAGGATGATCATGATGACGAAGACCGCGACCATGGCGGCGATTCCGCCGACGACGCCCAGTTCCTCCCGCGCCATCTGACCGAGGCTGCGCCCGCGGCGCCGCGACGAGATCGACAGCACCAGGAAATCCTGCACCGCACCGGCGAACACGACGCCGAGGATGATCCACAGGGTGCCCGGCAGGTACCCCATCTGCGCGGCGAGCACCGGACCGACGAGAGGACCGGCGCCGGCGATCGCGGCGAAGTGGTGTCCGAACAGCACCCGCCGGTCCGTCGGGATGTAGTCCTTTCCGTTCTCGAGGATCTCCGCCGTGGTGGCCCGGTCGTCGCGCGGTTGGACGATCTTGCTCTCGACCAGCCTGGCGTAGAAGCGGTAGGCGATCAGATACGTGCACACCGCGGCGATCACGAACCAGACCGCGTTGACGTTCTCCCCGCGGACCACCGCGATCATCGTCCAGGCGACACCACCGAGCAGCGCCAGCACGACGAACACGACGCGGGCCGACGAAGGCATCGGGGAACGGTCGACGATGCCGACCGGCGGGAGGTCGGGATCCGTGCGCAGGTATTCGATCCGGGGCGGGGACTCGGGAACCGATTCGACGGCCATAAGGAATCCTAGAATCGTCTGCTCCCGCCCCGGCGGGAAAACGCGGATGTCGGCAGTCCGGGGCCCGGTCAGTACCGGGTGCGCCGGTTGAGCCGTTCCTCCGCGGCCGCCTCCTCGACGTCGAGTCCCTCGAGCACCGTGCGGAGCGTCTCGTCGTCGAGGTCGCCGTTGTCGCGTGCCGCGATCAGGGCCTGCCGCTGGGCGCGCAGCACGGAGCGCCGGAGCTTCTCGAACAGGGTGCCCGAGTCGGGCACGGCCGGTTCGTGCTCACCGGCCTCCTCGGCCTGCTGCGCTTCGAGGCGGGCCTTCATGGACCGGTTCACCCGGGCGAGGATGCGTTGCAGCGCCTCGGCGTCGACGCCGTCGGGCGGGTTCTTCGCGAGCAGCGCGAGGTGCTGTTCGGCGGCAGTGCCGGAGATGGTCCGCGCACGTTCCATCTGCTCCTGGGCATACAGCCGTTCGTAGGGATCGGCGACGTTCAGCACCCGGATGAGGGCCGGCATCGTCGCCCCCTGGATCAGCAGGGTGCCGACCGCGACCACGAAGGCGATCACCTGGATCGTCTCGCGACCGGGGAACGGCTCGCCGGAGGCCAGGACGAGCGGCACGCCCCCGGCGGCCGCGAGGGTCACCACACCGCGCATCCCGGCCCACGAGATCACCAGGTACTCACGGCCGGTGAACTGGTCGCGCCCCAGCCGGTCGAGCCCGACCTCCCGCGTGAGGCGGCGACGCGCCCAGTGCAGCAGCACCCACAGCGGCCGCACCGCGATCACCACACCGAGCACCGCGAACGCGTAGAGGAACGCGCGGTGCACGTCGAGACCGCTCTCGCGGACCTCGTCGATCACGAACTTCAGCTGCAGTCCCATGTAGGCGAAGACGAACATCTCGAGCAGCACGTCGAGGCTCTCCCACACCGCCCGTTCCTGGATGCGCGTCGCCACGGACGCGTCGGTGGCCCGGTGCCCCATGTACAGGCCGGCTGCGACCACGGCCAGCACACCGGACGCCTCGATCTCCTCGGCGGCCAGGTAGGCGGTGAACGGGAGCACCAGTCCCAGCACCGTTTCCAGCGGCGAGTCGTACATGCGGCCGCGCACCCGGTGCACCACGACGGCGAGCAGCAATCCGATCGTCACGCCGCCGGCCACCTCGTACCCGAAGAACACCACGGGCGAGTCCACCAGCACCCGGGTGCCGGCGACGGCGGAGACCGCGACGGTGAACAGGGTCAGCGCGGTCGCGTCGTTGACCAGACCCTCACCGGTGAGGACCGCGATGACGCGTTTGGGCAGTCCGAGTCGCTGTCCGACGGCGACGGCGCTGACCGCGTCGGTCGGCGCGACCACGGCCCCGAGCACAAGTGCGGCGCCGAGGGTCAGATCCGGCACCAGCGCCGAGGCGGAGAACGCGACGGCGAAGGCCGTGACCAGGACGGTGAAGATGCCCAGCCGCAGGATCGGCGCGAGGTGCCGGCGGAAGGTCGCCACGGAGAAGCGCAGCGCCGCCGAGTACAGCAGCGGCGGCAGCACCACCCCGAGGATGATGTCCGGATGCAGCTCGAGCCGCGGCATGCCGGGCAGGAACGAGGCGATCGAGCCGATGGTGACGAGGACCAGCGGGGCCTGGAGGTTTCCGCGGTTCGCGAGTCCGGTGACTGCGACGGCGGCGATGACGACGAGGAGGATCCAGGTCCCGTTCACCCGTCGATTGTGACCCGGACGGGCGGTGGGCGCCGCCGCACGATCCGAGTGCCCGGTGTCCGAGCCCACCGGGCACCGATACTCGCGTGCCCTGCACCGCACCCTTGACACCCCCCGAGAAACGAACGTATATTCACCTCAAGTGAATGAGCATTCATTTTGCTCGTGTGCTTTTCGAAATCCGACGCACCCCGCCCCGAAGGCCCCGGTGGTGCCCCAGCAAGGAGTCGACATGGATCTGGCGTTGACGGAGGAGCAGCAGAGTTTCCGGCAACTCGCACGCGAGTTCCTCGACAAGGAGGTGGTCCCGCACCGGGCCGCATGGGACCGCGCCGAATCGGTGGACATCTCGATCGTGCCCAAGCTCGCCGAGATCGGGTTCTTCGGGCTGACCATCCCCGAGGAGTACGGCGGCCTCGGCGGCGACTACATCACCTACTGCCTCGGCATGGAGGAACTCGGCCGCGCCGACTCCGCTGTGCGCGGCATCGTGTCCGTCTCGATGGGCTTGGTGGGCAAGGTGATTCTGTCCCACGGCACCGAGGAGCAGAAGCACGAGTGGCTGCCACGCATCGCTTCGGGTGAGGCGCTCGCATGCTTCGGTCTCACCGAACCCGACAACGGCTCCGACCCCGGACACCTGAAGACCCGCGCGGTGCGCGACGGCGACCACTACATCATCAACGGGTCGAAGATCTTCATCACCAACGGAACCTGGGCGAACCTGTGCCTGGTCTTCGCCCGCACCGGCGGTCCCGGCCCGAAGGGCGTGTCCGCCTTCCTCGTTCCCACCGACACCCCGGGCTTCGAAGCCCGGGAGATCCACGGCAAGCTCGGCCTGCGCGGCCAGGCCACCGCCGAGCTGTACTTCACCGACATGAAGGTGCCCGCGAGCGCGCTGCTCGGCGAGGAGGGCCAAGGCTTCTCGATCGCCATGCACTCGCTGGACAAGGGCCGGGTCTCGGTCGGCGCCGGCTGCGTCGGCATCATCCAGGGCTGCCTCGAGGCCGCCGTCGACTACGCGACGAACCGCAAGCAGTTCGACCGGCCCATCGCCTCGTACCAGCTGATCCAGGACCTGATCGCGGACATGTCCGTCGACGCCGACGCCGGCCGCCTGCTGACCTGGCGGGCAGCCGACCTCATCGAGCGCGGAGAACCGTTCGGCACCGCCGCATCCAAGGCGAAGTACTTCTGCAGCGAGGCTGCGGTGCGAGCCGCCAACAACGCGATCCAGCTCTTCGGCGGGTACGGCTACGTCGACGAGTACCCCGTCGCCAAGTACATGCGCGACGCCCGCGTGATGACCCTGTACGAGGGCACCAGCCAGATCCAGAAGCTGCTCATCGGCCGCGCCGAGACCGGCATCAGCGCCTTCCTGTAGACCGTCCAGGACGGCGGGCCCGGGATCGCCGGTGGAGCGGGGGTATCGCCGGCGGAGCCGGGGGTCGTCGCCACACCGGCGGGTAGTCAGGCGGTAGTAGATCACGCACAACGCTCGGCTGGGGTCTCCCAGTCGAGCGTTGTGCGTGATCGGCCGTAGAGGCCCCGGCCGGGCACCCCGGGCAGGGCCTCGACGCGCACCCTTGACAGAGTGACGCGCGCCACACTACCGTTCTGGTCGAACACAATGAATGAGCATTCATCCACTACGAATTTTTGTTCACTCATCGTTGTCGCTCCGACGGGGCCGACCCGCCCCGGCGAAAACTCGCCCCCTGACACACACGGAGTTCTCATGCCCCCTGTCTCGGCCGACTGGACCAGTACGCAGCATCGACGCTCGGTGACGTGGATCGTCGCCCTCGCGACGGCAGCGCTCGTCTTCGACGGATACGACCTGGTCGTGTACGGAACCATCCTCCCGATCCTCATGAAGGATCCGACCCAGCTCGGTGCCGTCTCTGCCGAACAGGCCGGGGTGCTCGGCTCGTACGCCCTGATCGGGGTCCTGATCGGCGCCCTGCTCGCCGGCGCCTTCGGCGACCGGGTCGGCCGCCGAAAGCTGACACTGATCAGCATCACGTGGTTCTCGGTGGGCATGGCTGCCGCGGCGATGACCCACTCCGTGACGATGTTCGGCGCCATGCGACTGCTCACCGGCATCGGCGTGGGTGGACTCATCGCCACCACCGGCGCGGTGGTCGCCGAGTTCGCGCCGCCCAGCAAGAAGAACATGTACAACGCGATCGTCTACTGCGGCGTCCCTCTCGGCGGTGTCATGGCGTCGCTGCTCGCCCTGCTGCTGCGTGACGCCATCGGCTGGCGCGGCCTGTTCTGGATCGGAGCGCTGCCCCTCGTGATCCTGCTGCCGCTCGTGCTGCTGAGGCTTCCCGAGTCGCCCCGCTGGCTCGTCGCCCGTGGCCGGATCGACGAGGCCCACGCGATCACCGCACGCACCGGCATCCCTTCTCCGACAGCCGAAGAACTCGTCGTCGAGCGGGCGGGCGCCCAGAAGGTCGGATTCGCCGCGCTGGCCACCCGCCGGTACGCGCTCGGCACCGCACTGCTCGGCCTGATGAGCTTCGGCGGCATCATGCTCACGTACGGGCTCAACACCTGGTTGCCGAAGATCATGGAGAACGCCGGATTCGACGCGAAGAACTCGCTGGCATTCCTGTTGGTGCTCAACGGCGGCGCGATCGCCGGCGTTGTGCTCGCCTCCCGGGCGGCGGATCGCACCGGCCCGCAGCGGGTCATCGTCGGCACGTTCCTGCTCGCGGTGCTGTCGCTCATCGTGCTCACCCTCGACCTGCCGCTGGCGGTGCTGCTCGGCGCGGTCGCGGCGGCCGGTATCGGCGGGATCGGCACCCAGATCCTCATCTACGGCTTCGTCGCCAACTACTACTCGACCACGGCACGCGCCGCCGGCGTCGCGTGGTGCGCCGGATTCGGCCGTCTCGGCGGGATCTTCGGGCCGCTCGTCGGTGGGCTGATCCTCGGCGCCGGACTGAGCAGCAACATCGCCTTCTACATCTTCGCGGGCATTGCGCTGCTCGGCGCGGGCTTCACCGTGCTGGTGCCCACCCGTCACGAGACTCTCGCGACAAGCCCGAGCGGGACGCACCGGGCGGCCGAGCCCGCCATGGTGACCGTCGACTGACCGCACCCGGAACGGGGGCGGGTCCGTGGTTACGGACCCGCCCCCGTTCGTGCGTGGACGTCGGATCCTTGCTCGCTCAGCTCCAGTCGTAGAAGCCGCGGCCGGACTTGCGGCCGAGCTCGCCGCGGGCCACCTTGTCGCGCAGCAACTGCGGCGGCGCGAACCGCTCCCCCAGGGTGCCGTGCAGGTACTCCGCGACGGCCAGCCGGATGTCCAGGCCCACGAGATCCGTCGAGCGCAGCGGGCCCATCGGATGCTTGTACCCCAATTCCATTGCCCGGTCGATCGACTCGGCGTCGGCCACGCCCTCCTCGAGCATTCGGATCGCCTCCAGGCCGAGCAGCACGCCGAGGCGGCTGGTGGCGAAGCCCGGCGAATCGCGCACCACCACGGGCGTCTTGCCGAGCAGCTCTACCCAACCCGCGACGTCGCGCACCAGCGCGTCGGAGGTCGTCTCGGCGCGCACGATCTCCACCAGCTCCGACGCGGGCACCGGGTTGAAGAAGTGCATGCCCAGGAACCGGGACGGGTTCCTCAGGGCGGCGCCCAGCTCCGTCGGCGACAGCGAGCTGGTGTTGGTGGCGATCACCGCGTCGTCGGGCACGACGCGCTCGGCGTCGGCGAGCACGCGCCTCTTCAGGCCGGGATCCTCGGGCACCGCCTCGACGAGCAGCCGGGTGTCGCCGGGCAGCTCGGCCACCGACGCGACGAACGCGACCCGGCCGGCCACCACGTCGAGCGGATCGACGAGCTTGCCGCGCTCGGCCGCGCGGGAGAGGCTGTCCGTCAGCCGCTTTCGCGCAGCATCCAGGTCGCCGGTCTCGGACACGGTCACGGTCGCGCCGAGCGCGGCGAAGGCATGGGCGATGCCGACGCCCATGCGGCCTCCGCCGATCACGGCAACACGGTCGGGAAGTCCTGTCATCTGCTGGTCCTCTTCTCCAGGAATCGGGTCATGCGTTTCTACCTGTCCACCGCCCCGTACCGCACCGCCCGGGCGGGATCGTCGAGATGATGTGGTCGCTCACAGCGCCTCCACCGCCAGCGACACGCCCTGGCCGACACCGACGCACAGGGTGGCCAGGCCCCGCGCCGCGCCCTCGCGTTCCATGCGGCCGAGCAGGGTGACGAGGATGCGCGCCCCGGACGAGCCGAGCGGGTGACCGAGCGCGATGGCGCCGCCGTCCGCGTTGACGAGGTCCTCGTCCAGGCCGAGTTCGCGGATGACGCCGAGCGACTGGGCGGCGAAGGCCTCGTTGAGCTCGATCGCGCCGATGCCGTCGAGGGTCCAGCCGGTGCGGTCGAGCAACTTGCGGGTGGCGGGGACCGGGCCGAGGCCCATGATGTGCGGGGCGAGCGCCGCCGAGGCGCTGCCGACGATCCGGGCGCGCGGCGTCAGCCCGTGCCGGCGCACCGCGTCGGCGCCGGCGAGCACCAACGCGGACGCGCCGTCGGACAGCGACGACGACGAGCCGGCGGTGACGATGCCGCCGGCCCGGAACACGGGCTTCAGGCGGGCGAGTTTCTCCTCGTCGGTCCCGCGCCGCGGGCCCTCGTCCACGTCGACGACGCCGTCGCGCACCGGCACCGGGACGATCTCCTTCTCGAACCGGCCGGCGTCGATGGCGGCGAGGGCGCGCCGGTGGCTGCGGACCGCGAACGCGTCGCTCGCCTCCCGGGTGATGCCGTGCAGGGCCGCGACCTCCTCGGCCGTCTCGCCCATCGACAGGGTGGTCGTGTCGTCGAAGCGCGGGTTGGTGAACCGCCAGCCGATGGCGGTGTCGAAGACGGCGCCGGGCTTGGCCCAGGGCGTGCCGGGCTTGCTCATCACCCACGGCGCCCGGGTCATCGACTCGACCCCGCCGGCGACGACGACGTCGGCCTCCCCGGACCGGATGGCCTGGGCCCCGGAGGCGACAGCGGTGAGCCCGCTCGCGCACAGGCGGTTGACGGTGTACCCGGGGACGGTCTGCGGCAGGCCGGCGAGCAGCACCGCCATGCGGGCGACGTTGCGGTTGTCCTCGCCGGCCTGGTTGGTGGCGCCGAGGATCACCTCGTCGATCGCGTCGGCCGGGACGCCGCTGCGTGCGACGGCCTCGCCGACGACGAGTGCGGCCAGGTCGTCGGGCCGCACCGGGGCGAGCGCGCCGCCGTAGCGGCCCTGCGGTGTGCGGACTCCGTCGACGACGTAGACGTCGATCATCCGTAGATCTCCCTTCCGAAACCGGGGGCCGTGTGACCCTTGACACCCTCCGGTAGTGAATGTACGTTCATAGTTAGTGAAGCACAATTCATCACTCATGAACAGAACTTCAATTCCTGACCCGACCTGCGCTGACGAGGAGTCATCATGACCGTGTTCGAGGACATCACCTACGAGATCGACGGCCCCGCGGCGATCATCACGATCGACCGCCCGCACCGCTACAACGCGTTCCGCGGCAAGACCGTCGAGGAGCTCATCAAGGCGTTCCGCGCCGCGTGGGCCGACAGCCGGGTCTCGGCGATCATCCTCACCGGCGCCGGCGAGAAGGCGTTCTGCACCGGCGGCGACGTCAAGCAGCGCGCCGAGACCGGCGACTACGGCCCCACCGAGAGCGGCATGTTCGAGATCGGCTACCTGCACAAGCTGATTCGCGACATCCCGAAGCCGGTCATCGCCGCGGTCAACGGAGTCGCCGTCGGCGGCGGACACGTGCTGCACGTGCTGTGCGACCTCACGATCGCCTCGGAGAACGCCAAGTTCGGCCAGGCCGGCCCGAAGGTCGGATCGTTCGACGCCGGTTTCGGCTCGGCCTTCCTCGCCCGCGTGGTCGGCGAGAAGCGCGCCCGCGAGATCTGGTACCTGTGCCGCCAGTACGACGCCGCCACCGCCGAGCGCTGGGGCCTGGTCAACTGGGTCGTGCCGCAGGACAAGCTGCTCGACGAGGCCAAGGCGATCGCCGCCGAGATCGCCGAGAAGAGCCCCACCGCCATCAAGTTCCTCAAGCAGTCGTTCAACGCGGACACCGACCACCAGGCCGGCCTGAGCAACCTCGCGATGTCGGCGCTCGACCTGTTCGGCAAGTCCGACGAGGGCCTCGAGGGCGCCAACGCGTTCGCCGAGAAGCGGCCCGCCGACTTCGCCAAGTTCGTCAAGGCCTGATCCCTCCCCATTTCGGATTCCCCGAGAGGACCCCTCATGAGCAACATCGCACTGGTCACCGGCGCCGGCTCCGGCATCGGCAAGGCCATCGCACTGGCCTTCGCCGCACAGGGCGACCGCGTGGTCGCCGCCGACCTCGACCTCGCCGCCGCCGAGGCCACCGCCAAGGAGTACCCCGAGCTGATCACCGCCCTGCCGGTGGACATCGCCGACCGGGCCCAGGTCGACGAGCTGCGCGAGCGCACCCACGCCGAGGTCGGCGTGCCGAACGTGCTCGTCAACGCCGCCGGCTGGGACCGCACCGATCAGTTCCTCAACGCCACACCCGAATTCGCGCAGAAGGTCGTGGCGATCAACTACCTCGGCCCGGTGCACGTGTGCAGCGCCTTCCTGCCCGGCATCATCGAAGCCGGCAACGGCGGCCGCGTGATCAACCTCGCCTCCGACGCCGGCCGCGTCGGCAGCTCCGGCGAGTCGATCTACGCCGGGGCGAAGGGCGGCGTCATCGCGCTGACCAAGTCCCTCGCCCGCGAGATGGCGCGGCACGGCATCAACGTCAACTGCGTGTGCCCCGGCCCCACCGACACCCCGCTGTTCCAGGCACAGGACGAGAAGCTCAAGGCCGCACTGATCAAGGCCATCCCGTTCCGCCGGCTCGCCCGGCCCGACGAAGTCGCCGCCCCCGTGCTGTTCTTCGCGTCGGAGGCCGCGTCGTTCGTCACCGGTCAGGTGATCAGCGTCAGCGGCGGCCTCACGATGGCCGGCTGACCGCGGACACGCGAGGGAGGACGGACACCATGACCGCGTCGTACAACGCCCGGGCCTACCGGGAGTACTTCGAGAACGACTTCACGTACCTCAACGGATTCCGGCGCAACACCAAGCGTTACGCACACCAGGTCGCCCTGAGCGACCCCGGCACCGGGCGGCAGTGGACCTACGCGCAGCTCGGGGAGCGCGTCGACCGGATCGCGACGGGCCTGGCGGACGCGGGGGTGCAGACCGGGGACGTCGTCGCCTACCAGCTGTTCAACGGCGTCGAATTCGCCGAGCTCTACCTCGCCACGCAGGCCGTCGGGGCGGTCGGCTCGCCGGTGAACTTCCGCCTGGCGGCCGGCGAGACGGCGTTCGTCCTCGACAAGTGCACCCCTGCGGTATTCGTCTACGACACCGAACTCACCGATATGGTGCAGGAGGCGTTGCGGCTCGCAGCGCACACCCCGAGGGTGATCGTGGCCGTCGGCGACGGCGACACCGTCGAAGTCGACGGCGTCACGGTGATGCGGTACCGGCACCTGGCCGCCGACCGCATCGCGCTACCGCCGCTCCATCGCACGGTGTGGGACGAGACCACCCGTCTCTACACCTCCGGCACGACGGGCATGCCGAAGGGCGTGCCGCTCAACAGCATGATCGAGATCTTCAGCGCCCACGACGTGATCATGCACTTCCCGCTCGGCCCCGACGACAAGACGCTCAACATGACCCCGTGGTTCCACCGCGGCGGCCTGCACGCGGGCGGGCCCAACCCGACGTTCTACATCGGCGGTGAAGTGGTGCCGCTGCGGTCGTTCGACGCCGACCGGGTCCTCGACCTCGTCGCCGCGTACGGACTGACCTTCCTCATCGGCGCACCGACCAATCTCGCCATGCTCGCCGCCGCCCAGGAGGCGCGCCCGCGCGACCTGTCCAGCCTGCGTGGCATCGTCACGATGGGCGCGCCGCTCGAGAAGGAGGCGGCGCTGCGCTACCAGAAGGTGCTCAACCCCCGGATCTTCAACGGCTACGGCACCACCGAGGCCTTCTGGAACACCTTCCTGCGGCCGGCCGACCTGCCCGACCGCGCCGGTAGCGCCGGCCGCGCCTGCACCGACGACGAGGTCCGCGTCGTCCACGTCTATCCCGACCGGCTCGCCGACCCCGACGACGTCGTCGCCCACGACGGCCACGACGTCGGTGAGGTCATCGTCCGCTCCCCCAAGTGCGCCAACGCCTACTTCGACACCCCCGACCAGGAGAGGGCCAAGTTCCACCAGGGTTGGCTGCACATCGGCGACCTCGCCACCTGGGACGCCGACGAGTTCGTCACCATCGTCGGACGCAAGGACGACATGCTCATCTCCGGCGGCGAGAACGTCCACCCGGTGCAGGTGGAAGAGGCACTCAACGCCCATGCGCAGGTGCAGGACTCGCTCGTCGTCGGCGTCCCGGACGAGAAGTGGGGACGCATCGTCGTCGCCTACATCGTCGCCGAGGATCCCTCGCTGACGGTCGATCACCTCGACGCCCACTGCCGCTCCCACCCGATGCTCTCGTCGTTCAAGCGGCCGCGCGCCTACCGGTTCGTCGAGACCCTGCCCGTCTCCCCCACCGGCAAGAAGCTGCATTACAAGGCCACCGAAGCCGCCGCGGCCGAGTTCGCCGCCGGCCTCTTCTCCGCTCCCTCCGACTCGAGGATGACCCGATGAGCACCGCCACCACCCTCCCCAAGTTCGACGCCCTCGACCCGCTCGCCATCGACTCGCTCTACTCCGACGACGAGCTCGCCGTCCGCGACACCGTTCGCAAGTTCTGCGCCGAGCACGTCACTCCGCACATTGCGGAGTGGTTCGAGGCCGGCGACCTGCCCGGCGTGCGCGACCTCGCCCGCGAATTCGGCAAGCTCGGCCTCCTCGGTATGCACCTCGAGGGCTACGGGTGCGGTGGCTCGTCCGCCGTGCACTACGGCCTCGCCTGCCTCGAGTTGGAAGCCGCCGACTCCGGCATCCGCTCCCTGGTCTCGGTGCAGGGCTCGCTCGCGATGTTCTCGATCTGGAACAACGGTTCCGAGGAGCAGAAGCGGCGCTGGCTGCCGGGCATGGCGGCGGGCGAGATCATCGGCTGCTTCGGCCTGACCGAACCCGACGTCGGCTCCGACCCGGGGGCGATGAAGACCCGCGCCCGCCGGGACGGGTCCGACTGGGTTCTCGACGGTCGCAAGATGTGGATCACCAACGGCTCCATCGCCGACGTCGCCGTGGTCTGGGCGAACACCGACGAGGGCGTCCGTGGCTTCGTCGTGCCCACCGACACACCCGGTTTCAGCGCCCACACCATCAAGCACAAGCTGTCGCTGCGCGCCTCGGTCACCGGCGAACTCGTCCTGGACAACGTGCGCCTGCCCGCCGACGCGCTGCTGCCCGAGGCCAAGGGCGTCAAGGCGCCGCTGCAGAGCCTGTCCGAGGCGCGGTACGGCATCATCTGGGGCGCGATGGGCGCCGCGCGCTCGGCGTGGGAGGCCGCCCGCGACTACTCGATGCAGCGCACCCAGTTCGGCCGCCCCATCGGCGGATTCCAGCTCACCCAGGCCAAGCTCGCCGACATGGCCGTCGAACTGCACAAGGGCCAGTTGCTGTCGCTGCACCTCGGCCGGCTCAAGGACAGCGTCGGGCTGCGGCCCGAGCAGGTGAGCTTCGGCAAGCTCAACAACACCCGCGAGGCCATCGAGATCTGCCGCACCGCGCGAACCATTCTCGGCGGCAACGGCATCTCCCTCGAGTACCCCGTCATCCGGCACATGGTCAACCTCGAGTCCGTGCTCACCTACGAGGGCACCCCCGAGATGCACCAGCTGGTGCTCGGCCAGGCCTTCACCGGCGAAAACGCCTTCCGCTGACAGGAATCCCACCATGAACGCACGATTGATCCACGACTCCGAGCACCTGCAGTTCCGCGAGGTCGTCCGTGACTTCGTCCGGGACAAGATCACCCCGGTGCACGAGGACTGGGAACGGGCGAGCTGCCTCGACCGGTCCCTGTTCACCGAGGCCGGCAAGCTGGGCCTGCTCGGCTTCCCGGTCCCGGAGGAGTACGGCGGTCCCGGCGTCGACGACTTCCGCTACAACGCCATCCTGATCGAGGAGGTCAACCGGGCGGGCAACGCGGCCGCCGGGATCGCGTTCTCGCTGCAGAACGACGTCGTGCTGCCGTACCTGACCGACATGACCACCGACGAGCAGAAGGCGCGCTGGCTGCCCGGCGCCGTCACCGGCGAGACCGTCCTCGGCATCGCGATGACCGAACCCGGCACCGGCAGCGACCTGACCGGCATCCGCACCTCGGCGGTGCGCGACGGCGACCACTACGTGGTCAACGGCGCCAAGACGTTCATCTCCAACGGGCAGAACGGCGACCTGTTCGTCGTCGCCACCCGCACCTCCGACGACCCGCACAAGGGCCTGACCCTGCTCGTCGTCGAGGCCGACACCGCCGGCTTCTCCCGCGGGCGCAATCTGGAGAAGATCGGCCTGCACGCGCAGGACACCAGCGAGCTGGCCTTCACGGACATGCGGGTCCCGGTCGCGAACCGGCTCGGCGAGGAGGGACAGGGCTTCTACCAGCTCGTGCACAACCTGCCGCAGGAACGGTTGTCGCTCGCGATCGGCGCGGTCGCCGCGGCGGAGGGCGTGTTCGCCGAGACCCTCACCTACGTCAGGGAGCGCAAGGCCTTCGGCAAGCCGGTCTCGAGCTTCCAGAACACCCAGTTCGTGATGGCCGAACTGGCCACCGAGCTGGATCTGGCCCGCACGTTCCTCGACGACTGCATCGCCGAGCACGTTGCCGGCGAGCTCACCGCCGCCCGCGCGGCGCGGCTGAAGTGGTGGGCCACCGAACTGCAGGTGCGGGTCGCGGACCGGTGCCTGCAGTTGCACGGCGGCTACGGGTACATGCGCGAGTACGCGGTGGCACGCGCGTTCGTCGACGCCCGCATCCAGACCATCTACGGCGGCACCACCGAGATCATGAAGACGATCGTCGCCAAGGATCTCGGGATCTGAGCGGACGTCCCGAGCGACGAGGAGGACGCCCATGTCGGCCGATCCGAGCGAGCTGCCGATCGACGAGGCCGTGCGCGTGGTCCGTGCGAACTCCCGGCGCAGGCAGATCCTGATCGCTGCCGCGAAGGTGATGCAGCGCACAGGGTTCCATCAGATGTCCATGCAGGCGCTGGCCGACGAGGCGAACGTCAGCGTGGGCCTGCTCTACAAGTACTTCGGCAACAAGGAGGAGATCCTCCTCGCCACCATCACCGCCATCCTGGACGCGTTCCGGGATCAGCTCGAGCCCGCGATGGCGGCGGCCGGCACGGACCCCGTGGAGCGCCTGGCCGCGGGGATCGGCCGGTTCGTCGAGATCGTCGACGAGAACCTCGACGCCGTGGCCCTGACCTACCGCGAGAGCCGCACGCTCGACCCGGCCGGGCGGGAGATGCTCAAGCGGCTCGAGATCGCCACCTCCGCCCCGCTGCGTGCGGTGCTGACCGACGGCATCGACGCCGGCATCATGAACCCGGTCGACGTCGACCTGATGGTCTTCGACCTGGTGCTGCTCGCCCACGGCTGGGCGCTCAAGCACTGGCATTTCGGCCGGCTCTACAGCCTCGACGACTACATCCGGCTGCAGACCCGGTTCGTGCTCAACACCGTTCTGCCACAAGAACACCGAACCCGCTACCGACACCTGCTGGAGTAACCGTGAGCGTCGTCACCACACGCGAAGACCGCGTCGGGATCATCACCCTCGACCGTCCCCCCGCCAACGCCTTCGACGAGGCGCAGGCGGAGGCCCTGGCCGAGGCGGTCACGACGCTGGGCGAGGACCCCGCCGTACGGGCCGTCCTGATCCGCAGTGCCCGGCGGATCTTCTGCGGAGGCGCGGACATCGCGATGATGGAGTCCTGGAGCACGCAGCCCGATCGGGGTGCACGCCTGCGCCGCTTCACCGCACGGCTCCAGGACGTGTTCGCCCGCATCGAGGCGCTGCCGAAGCCCTCGGTGGCCGCCCTCGCCGGTGCCGCCACGGGAGGCGGCCTCGAGCTGGCCCTCGCGTGCGACTTCCGCGTCGCGGGCGCCTCGGTGAAGCTCGGGCTTCCCGAGGTGGGAATCGGGCTCCTCCCCGGCGCGGGGGGCACGCAACGGCTCACCCGGCTGGCCGGTCCGTCGGTGGCGCACCGGCTCGTTCTCGGCGCCGAACTGGTCACCGGCCGTGCGGCCGAACGGCTCGGAATCGTGCAGTGGGCCACCGACGCCGACGTCGAGACCGAGGCCCGAGCCTTGGCCGATCGACTCGCGCAGCTGCCGCCGGCCGCCTACGCGGCCGCCAAACGCTGCATCGTCGCAGCTCGGGGCGATGAGGGGTTCGCCCGAGAGCTCGACGAGATCAGCCGGTTGATCGAGACGCCGGACACCGTCCGCTTGCTGGAAGGATTCGTCGCGCGCGCCCGGTAGCCCGGCGTGCGGGCCGTCGCGGGATGTCCGCCGCCCGGGGCTGCGCCGGACGACCCGCCCGGATCACTCGGTACTGTGGATCCGACCCAGCGGCGACGAGGAGCACCACCATGACCACCGACCACGACGCGCTACCCGTGGACGAGGCCGTGCGAGCCGTGCGCACCAGCTCCCGCCGCAAACAGGTGCTCGACGCCGCGGTGACGGTGATGCAGCGGACCGGGTTCCACCAGATGTCCATGCAGGCGCTGGCCGACGAGGCCGGGGTGAGCGTGGGCCTGATCTACAAGTACTTCGGCGGCAAGGAGGACGTCCTCCTCGCGACCATCCTCGCGATCCTCGACGCCTTCCGCGACCAGCTCGAACCGGCCATGGACGCCGTCGGCGACGACCCCGTCGAGCGGCTCGCCGCCGGGATGCGCCGCTATATCGAGATCGTGGACGAGAACCTCCACGCCACGGTGCTCACCTACCGGGAGAGCCGCACTCTCGACGACGCCGGACGCGCCCGGATCAAGGAACTCGAGGTGGAGTCCTCGGCGCCGCTGCGCGCCGCGCTCGACGCGGGGATCGATGCGGGCGTGATGAACCCGGTCGATGTCGACCTGATGGTCTTCGACATCATGCTGCTGGCGCACGGCTGGGCGCTCAAGCACTGGCACTTCGGGGCCATCTACACGCTCGACGAGTACATCCGGCTCCAGACCCGCTTCGTGCTGAACACGCTCCTCCCGGCCGAGCGCCGCGACGACTACGCGCAGTTGCTCACGTAGCCGATACGGGAAGCAGGTCGCCGCCGAGAGGTAGCGACCAGCGCGCCCCGCGCACCGTCTCGATCGCGTCGTGGCGGGAGGTCGGCATGATGCCGGGCAGCAGCAGCGTCCACATCTGGTCGATCCGCTCCTCGAGGTCGACGCGCCCGGCGAGGACGTCGGACAGGAGCTGCACGCCCGTGAACGCGGAGATCACGAAGTGCGCCAGCATCGACGGATCGAGGTGGGCATCCAGGTCGCCTTCCTCGACGGCACGACGGCCGAACGCCTCGCAGGCCGTGATCCAGTCCAGGTACGGCCCGGCGGGCTTGTCGAGACTGCCGAGTTCGAGGGTGAGCCGGATCCCGGCGCGCACGACGGGGTCCTCGATCATCTGCCGGCCGATGCCGTGGCACAGCATCACGATCTGTTCGAGGGTCGACGCCTCGGTGCCGGCGATCGCATCGACGAGCGCGATCGAGCGGCGGTGCTGCTCGGCGACGATGGCGCCGGCGAGGTCGATCTTCGACGCGAAATGGAAGTACACCGCCCCCTTGGACAGTCCCGTGTCGCGGAGAATGTCGGCGAAGCTGGCGCCGTGGAACCCTCGTTCGTCGAACATCGCGGCGGCGGCGTGCACGATCTGCTGCCGGGTCACTGCGGCGCGGGCTTGCTTGGCCACTCACTCACCTTTCTCGCGAGGCGGATTCCGACGAGACACCTCGGCCCGAGGCATCCGACGTACATCCCCTCGACAACCCCCGACCGACACACCGCCGACTCCCCCTGGGCGGCCCGCCGGGATCTGCGTCGATCCCGGCGGAAGGCACCAGCCACCTTAACAAGACCGATCGACCGTTCAACGAAGGGTGGACGGCACCGGCGTGCCCGCCCCGCTCCCCCTCGGCAGCACGGGCCGATCGGCGGCCCCGGCCTATCCGGCGCCGAGGGCCTTCTTCGCCGCGTCCTGCGCCTTGTCGACCTGCTCGGCGTACTTTCCGCCGGTCTTGCGGTCCGCGAGATCACCGGCCTTCTCGATCGCCTCGTCGACCTTGTCGGGGTTCTGCGCCGCGAACTCCTTGCCCTTGTCGACCAGCCCCTTGACCGAATCCATGAAACCCACGTCGCGTCCTTTCGTCCGAATGATCGAGCGGGCCAAGCCTGCCACAGCAGGTCGCGACCGGACGTGGGGCCGGGTCCGACGCCGCGCTATCGGACGTCGGGTCCGGGAGCCGGGCCGGGTCCGGCAGCCGGACCCGGTCCGCGACCTTCGGTGCCGAGAGTCTTCTTCACCGCTTCCTGCGCCTTGCCGACGTGCCGGGAGTACTTTCGGGGCCCCTTCGTCCGGGCGAGATCGCCGGCCTTGTCGATGGCGTTGTTCACCGTGTCCGGGTTCTTCCGGGCATAGTCCTTGCCCTTGTCGACCAGGCCCTTGAGCGAATCCATGAATCGCATCGGGTCCATCCCTTCTCTGTGCAATGGTCGGATCGTCACCAGCGTGCCACCGGTGGACGCAGAGCGGGAGATCCCTGTCGGGACCTCCCGCCGAAGACCTCCACTGCTACGGGCTGCGCGGGCCCGGCTGCGCCTGCGGGCCGGGATCGGACTCCGGGCCGGGCCGTCCCGCGGGACCCGGAGTCGCACCGGGAACGGGATGGTCCGCGGTACCGAGGTGCTTCTTCGCGGCGTCCTGCACCTTGTCCACGTGCTGGGCGTACTTGCCGCCCGTCCGGGCATCGGCGGCGTCGCCTGCCTTGTCGACGAACCCGCCGGCCTTGTCGGGGTTCTTCTCCGCGTACGCCCTGCCCTTGTCGACCAGGCCCTTGATCGAATCCTTCAAACCCATCTGCCGCTCCTTCCGTTCGAGGGATCGATGCCTCAGCGTGCCACCGCGGGCCGGTTCCCAAACCTGCCGCGGCGGCGCAGTGTCCCCGTCCCCGGCCGGGCCGGCGCAGTGCCCTCGTCCCCGGCCGGGCCGGGGCAGTGCCCTCGTCCCCGGCCGGGCCGGGGCAGTGCCCTCGTCCCCGTCAGTGCACGCCCGGCAACAGGTCCTCACTGGCGGCGAACAGCCGGCGGTGCTCACCGTGGACTCGCCCGGTCACCCACCACGAGACCTCCACGAGGACCACGCCGATCGCCCCGCACGTGAACGCCGTGACCATTGCGCCGACGTTGGAGATGTCGAGGGCGAAGAACTCGCGGGCGAAGGGGAAGGCGAACAGGACCAGGTACCCGAGCACCGAACCGGCCAGCAGCACCAGTTTCCACATCACGTACGGCCGCGCCACCACGGCGAGCACCCACAGCGCGATCATGATCAAGGTGATCAGCGCCGCGGTGCCGGCCTGCATCTTCTGCGCCTCGGTCTGCTCGGGCCCGGCGTACACCAGGATGTAGCAGACGAACGTGCTGATCCCGATGATCACCCCCGACGGGATCGCCAGGCGCATCACCCGCGACACGAAACCGGAGCGGGCCCGCTCGTTGTTGGGGGCGAGCGACAGGATGAACGCGGGAACTCCGATGGTGAACCACGCCGCGATCGTCACGTGCCGCGGCAGGAACGGATACGGCAGCGGCTCGTAGCCGAACACCTGGGACAACGCGCCCGAGAGCCCGACGAGGAACGCCAGCAGCACGGAGTACACGGTCTTGGTGAGAAACAGATTCGAGACCCGCTCGATGTTGCCGATCACCCGCCGGCCCTCGGCGACGACGTAGGGCAGGGTGGCGAACTTGTTGTCCAGCAACACGATCTGCGCAACCGCACGGGTAGCCGGGCTGCCGGAGCCCATCGCGACCCCGATGTCGGCGTCCTTGAGCGCCAGCACGTCGTTGACCCCGTCGCCGGTCATGGCGACGGTGTGCCCGCGCGACTGGAGGGCTCCGACCATCGCCCGTTTCTGGTCGGGCCGCACGCGACCGAAGGTGGTGGCCGAGTCGAGAGTGTCGGCGAGCCGGTCGCGGTCCTCCGGCAGGGTGCGGGCATCGACGGGGTGATCGGCGTGCGGCAGGCCGAGCGACGTCGCGACCGCGCCGACCGACACGGCGTTGTCGCCGGAGATGACCTTGACCTCGACGTGCTGGCTCGCGAAGTACTCGAGGGTGGGCTTGGCGTCGGGCCGGACCCGCTGCTCGAGCACGACGAGGGCCTGCGCGGTGACCGTGCCGGGGGCGTGCGGGTCGTCGACGGGACGGTCGCACCGGCCGAGCAGCAGCACCCGCAGCCCCTGCGCCCCGAGCGCCTCGGCGCGCCGGGCCGCCTCCGAGCCGGGATCGAGCAGCACGTCCGGTGCGCCGAGCACCCAGTCGCCGTGGTCGCCGTACGACTGGCCGCTCCACTTCTTCGCCGACGAGAACGGGGCGACGGCGGTGGCCTCTCCCCAGCCGGGGTCGTCCGGCAGCGCCTCGCGGACGGCGAGGACGCTGGCGTTGGGACGCGGGTCGTCCGCGGCCATCGCCGCGAGGGCGGCACGGACGGCCGTCTCGTCGCTGCCGTCGACGCATACGACGTCGGCCAGGCGCATGCCGTTCTCGGTGAGCGTGCCGGTCTTGTCGGCGCAGACCACGTCGACGCGGGCGAGGCCCTCGATGGCCGGCAGTTCCTGCACGAGGCACTGCCGGTGACCGAGACGGATCACGCCCACCGCGAACGCGATCGACGTCATCAGCACCAGGCCCTCGGGGACCATCGGAACGAGCGCGGCGACCATGCCGCTGAGTGCCGGGCCGAGCGGCTGGCCGCTCGAGAACAGCTGGTTGTAGATGATGAGCAGGCCCGCCGGGATCATCAGGTAGGTGATGAATTTCAGGATCTTGTCGATGCCGGCGCGCAGTTCCGAGTGCACGAGCGTGAACTTGCTGGCCTCCTCGGCGAGCCGGGCCGCGTACGCGTCGCGGCCGACCTTCGTGGCCCGGTAGGCGCCGCTGCCCGCCGCGACGAAGCTGCCCGAGAGGACGTGTGCGCCGAGCTCCTTGTGCACGGGATCGGCCTCGCCGGTGAGGAGCGACTCGTCGAGTTCGAGCCCCTCGGCCTCGACGACGAACCCGTCGACCACCGCCTGGTCGCCGGGGCCGAGTTCGATGATGTCGTCGAGCACCACCTCGCGCGGCGGGAGCTCGGCCACCACTCCGTCACGGCGGACGAGAGGCTTGGCCTGGCTGACGATCGCGAGCCTGTCGAGGGTCCACTTGGCGCGGATCTCCTGCACGATGCCGACGGCGCTGTTGAGGATGATCAGCAGGCCGAACATGCCGTCGATGATCGAGCCGGTGGCCAGGACGATGGCCAGCAGGACGCCGAGGATCGCGTTGATGCGGGTGAAGACGTTGGCGCGGACGATCTCGCCGACCGACCGCGACGCCCGGTCCGGCACGTCGTTGGTGGCGCCCCGGGCCACGCGTTCGGCGACCTGCTCGGTGGTCAGGCCCAGCTCGATGTGCCGCGCGTCGGTCGGGGGCGCGGCCGCCTGGTCGGCGACGGCGGTGGGCTCCTCTGCTGCCATGGGAATCAGGCTAAGCCACCCGCTGCGCTCCGCCGCCGTGCCGTGACGCGCCTCGCGCCGGGCTCAGCTGTCCGGGCGGACGAACTCGGGCTGGTCGAGCACGCGCAGCCAGCTGCCGTCGGGCTGGCGGCGGGCCACCTGGGCCCGGGCGCCGGCGCCGTCCTTCGGCGGGGTGGCGGTCAGCGCGAGGTCGCCGCTGATCAGTGTCGGCAGCGGCGGCTCGGGTTCGAAGTGGGGGGCGTGTTCCAGCACCTGCCCCCACAAGCGGCGGATGGCCTCGCGGCCCACCGTGCGACCGCCCGGCGGGTAGGCCATCACGGCGTCCTCCTCGTACAGTGCGGCGACACCCGCCGCGTCGCCGGCGTTGGAGCGCTCGACGAACAGGCGGGTGAGATCCTCTGGCTGCCAAGCCTTCTCTGCGTCGGACACGGTAATCCTCTCCAGGAACGGAAGCGGGACACCTCCAGCCTCCGACCCGCAGATTCAGAAGTCCAACAGATTGTTCTGATCGGAACTAGAATCCAAGGTTATGGAACTGCGGCAGCTCGAGTACTTCGTCGCGGTGGCCGAGGAGGCGAACTTCACCCGGGCCGCCCACCGCGTCCACATCAGCCAGTCCGGGATCAGCGCCCAGGTCCGCCGGCTCGAGCACGACCTCGGCGCCGCCCTGTTCGACCGCTCCACCCGCACCGCCACCCTGACCACGGCCGGGGAGGCGGCCCTGCCGCACGCCCGGGCCGCGCTGGCGTCCGCCGCGGCCGCCCGGCAGGCGGTCGAGGAGGTGACGGCACTGATCCGCGGACAGCTGGTGGTCGGCATGGTCACCGCCTGCACCGTCGCCGGGCTGTTCGACGCGCTCGCCGCGTTCCACCGCGCGCACCCGGGGGTCGAGATCACCCTCGTCGAGGACGCCTCCGACCGGCTCGTCGAGCGGGTCCGCTGCGCCACCGTGGACCTCGCCCTCGTCGGCTCCGCCGGCAGCCCGCCCCCGGGCCTCGAGACGCTCACCCTCGTCAGCGAACCGATCGTCGCGGCCGTGCCGCCCGGTCACCCGCTGACCGGACGCGCCCGCCTCACGCTCGCGGACGTGTGCGCGCACCCCGTCGTGTCCATGCCCGAGGGCACCGGGATCCGGACCGTGTTCGACCGGGCGTGTGCCGCCGCCGGCCTGCGCCCCGACATCGCCCTGCAGGCCAGTTCCCCGGACACCGTCGCCGACCTCGCCCTCCGCGGGCTGGGCGTGGCGATCCTCAGCCGCTCGATGACCGCGCACTTCGAGGGCCGGTTGTGCGGGCTCACCGTGGACGACGCCACCGCGCCCGCGGTGCTGTCGCTGATCTGGTCCGATACGGACGCTCCGGCCCTGCGCGAACTCGTCCGGCACAGCCGTCGCACCTTCGCCGTCGCAGGGACCTAGGACACTTCCCCGGCGGCGGACGGCGGCCGAGAATGGGCACGGGCCGGCGAACCGGCCGGAGTCGAATCCACGACGACAGGGGCGGACATGAATCTCGAGGACCTGATGGCCAAGGCACGCGACACGGTCACGGTCAAGCGCGTGTACTCGGAGCCGGTCGAGAAGGACGGCCTGACGGTCATCACCGCGGCCGTGGTCTCCGGCGGTGCCGGCGGAGGCGGAGGGTACTCGCCCGACGGGGAGAACGGCGAGGGCGGCGGCTTCGGCGTCGGAGCTCGCCCGGTGGGCGCGTACGTCATCAGCGGCGGCAAGCTGTCGTGGCAGCCGGCGGTGGACGTCAACCGCCTGGTGCGTACCGTCGCGAGTGTGGCGATCGCCTTCCTCGTCACGCGGGCGCTCGTCGAACGCAAGCGTGCCGCTACGACGCGCTGACACCGCTCACAGCGTCGCGAGGACGAACGACAGCACGAATCCCGCGGCGGTGCTCAGCGCGACCGTGGGACCGCCCTTCTCGTAGGCCTCCGGCATGAGCGTGTCGGCCAGCGACGCCAGCACCGCGCCCGCCGCGAACGCCAACGGCAGGGAGATCGTCTCCGGCGGGGTCACCGCGAGCGGCCCGGCCCCGACGACGACGGCGATGGTCAGCAGCGTGGCGCACGCGACCCACATCCCGAGGATGTACCCCCGGGACCGGCCCTGAGCGCGCATGGAGGCGCTGCCGACGAGCGACTCCGGGAAGTTGGACACGAAGATCGCGACCAGCAGGGCGAGGCCGCCGGTGCCCTCCCCCAGGGACACGCCGAGCGCCACGTTCTCGGGCACCCCGTCGAGCGTGACCGCCGCCAGCAGCGCCAGCCCGGCCGCCCCGCTCACCGAGGACGACGACGGCGCGGTTTCCTCGGCGGCCGCGTCGACGTCGAGTTTCTCGCTGCCGTGGTCCTTCTCCCGCCGGCCCTCGGCCACCCGGTCCAGCCACGCGCTGAGCACGGTGAACACGAGCGCGCCGACGACGAGTCCGATCGCCGCGCGCCAGATGCCGCCCTTCTCGTACGAATCCTCGAACAACTCGAACGACAGGGCGGTGATGAGCGCGCCGGCGGCGAACGCCAGCATCGCCGCGAGAACGCGTTTGGGGATCTCCACCCATCCGCCCACCAGGGCACCGAGCACCAGCGCGCTCGAGGCGATGATCCCGAAGAGCAACGATTCGACGATGGCCCCGCCCTCCCTCCGACGCTCCCCGACGGACGGCGGGATACCCGCTGCGGCGGCCCGGAAACCCCCTACCGGCCCGGAAACCCCTACCGGCCCGGGGTCAGCCGAGCGGAACCCACCACGGATCCTGCGAGCCCGGCCGCAGTGCGTCGACCCGCTGCCCCGGCATCGGCACGGCCGTGGGCACCCCCTCCTCCCGAGCGGCCGGCAGGAGCCGCGCGATCGGCTCCGACCACGCGTGGAACGCCAGGTTGAAGGTGCCCCAGTGCACGGGGACGAGCAGGCCGGGGTGGTCGCCGCCCCCGAGATCGAGGTGGGTGCGCACCGCCTCCTCCGGGTTCATGTGCACGTCGGGCCACCGCGGGTCGTACGCGCCCACCGGCAGCAACGTCAGATCGAACGGGCCGTAGCGGTCCCCGATGCCGGCGAAGCGGGGCGTGTAGCCGCTGTCGCCGCCGAAGAACGCGGTTCGCGTCGGCCCCGCGATCACCCACGACGACCACAGCGTGATGTTGCGGATCAGGCCGCGTCCGGAGAAGTGCCGCGCCTCGGTGCACGTGACGGTGAGCGCGCCCACCTCGGTGTGCTGGTCCCAGTCCAGCTCGACGATCCGGTCGGCCGGGAGCCGCCACCGGCGCAGGTGCGCGCCCACGCCGAGCGGCACCAGGAACCGGGCCTCGCGCTGCGTGGCCGCGAGCGCCTCCACGGTCTCGCGGTCCAGGTGGTCGTAGTGGTCGTGGGAAATCACCACGGCGTCGATCGGCGGCAGTTCCGCCAGTTCGACCGGCGACGGGTGCAACCGGGCCGGGCCCACGGCCGGCGACGGCGAGACCCGCTCGCTCCACACCGGGTCGGCGAGGATCCGGTGGCCGTCGATCTCGAGGAGGACGCTCGAGTGCCCGTACCAGGTGACCGCCAGTTCCGCGGCCTGCACCGGCGCGAGCTGCGGCGCGAGCGGCACCGCGTCGCGCGGCGTGCCGGAAGACCGTCGGGTGAGCATGTCCTTGACGAGGCTGCCGCCGGCCTCGGGCAGCACCGTGCTGCTCGGCTCCGAGTTGTGGAACCGGCCGTTCCGATACCGGGGTGAGCCGGCGGCGTACGGGCGGATGTCCGCCGGAGTCGCGCCGATCGAGCCGGGGACGCCGCGGGCGGCGCGCGCCACCCACAGCAAGCCGGCGCCGGCGAGGGCGGACGAGGCGGTCTGCTTGACGCTCACCCCACCACTGTAGAGGGGCGCGGGCGCGCTCAGCGGCCGCGGAAGACCGGCTCCCGGCGTTCCGCGCGGGCGAGCCGGGCCTCCTGGACGTCCTCGCTGAGCCACGCCGCGGCCAGCGCGGCCGTCTGCTCGGGCGACGGCTCGTCGCGGGTGCCGTCATCGTTGAGGAACAGCTTCATCGCGTGCAGCGACAGCGGTGCGAGCTTGGCGATCTCGTGTGCCCAGGACTGCGCGGCGACGAGGTCGCCGATCCGGTTGGCCAGGCCGCGGTCCACGGCCTCGTGGGCGTCGACCGGCTCGGCGGCGAGCAGCACGGCCCGCGAGGGGCCGCCGCCGAGCAGGGAGGCCAGCCGTCGTACCGTCCACCGGTCCACCGAGATACCAAGGCGCGCCGCGGGAATCGCAAAGCGAGCACCCGGCGCGACGACCCGCAGGTCCGCGGCGAGAGCGAGCTGGGTGCCCGCGCCGATGGCGGGGCCGTTGATCGCGGCGATCACCGGCACGGGCGCCTCCTGGATGGCACGCAGCATCTCGCCCAGGCTGTCGAGGAATCCCTCCGCGTAGACGTCCCCCGACAGGTCGGCGCCGGCGCAGAAGCTCGAGCCCCGGCCGGTGATCACGACCGCACGCGCACCCCCGTCGAGCGCCTCCTCGAGTCCCTCCCGGACCTGGACGCACAGCTCGGTGTTGAGCGCGTTGCGGCGCTCCTCGCGCTGCAGTTCGAGCGTGACCACGTCGCCGTCGCGGCTGATCCCCATCATGTGTGCTTCACCTTTCGTCGCCGGCACGCATCATCGCACCCGCCGCGCACGGGCGCGACGTCGCTCCGCGTCAGTCCTCGTCCGCGCGCGGCCGGCCGGGCTTGCGGATGCGCCCGGCGTCGCGCGGCATGCGTCCCGCCTCGCTCAGCGCGCGCCGGAGCAGGAACTCGATCTGCGCGTTGGTGCTGCGCAACTCGTCGGCGGCCCACCGCGCGAGCGCGTCGTGGACCGCCGGGTCGAGCCGGAGCAGGAGCTTCTTGCGTTCCGCCATGGCGTCGACGAGCCCTCAGGCGTAGAGCGATCCGGTGTTGAGCACCGGTTGCGCGCTCTGGTCACCACACAGGACCACGAGCAGATTGCTCACCATCGCGGCCCTGCGCTCCTCGTCGAGCTCGATGGTGTGCTCCTTCTCGAGCTGTTCGAGGGCGGTTCCGACCATGCCGACCGCGCCCCTGACGATCTGCTCGCGCGCGGCGATGACGGCACCCGCCTGCTGGCGGCGCAGCATGGCCTGCGCGATCTCGGGCGCGTACGCGAGCCGGTTGATCCGGGATTCGACGACCCGCACGCCGGCGGATCCGACCCGCTCGTCGACTTCCGCGGAGAGCCTCGAGGTGATCTCGGCGGCGTTCTGCCGCAGCGACAACGTCTCCGGGCCCGCGTCGTACGGGTAGCTGCCGGCAATGTGGCGGACGGCCGCCTCGGTCTGCACGGCGACGAACTCCTCGAAGTCGTCGACGTCGAACACGGCCCGGGCGGTGTCCTCGACCTGCCACACGATGACGGCGGAGATCTCGATGGGGTTGCCGTCGGCGTCGTTGACCTTGGCGATCCCGGTCTCGTGGTTGCGGATGCGGGTGGAGATCTTGCGCCGGGTGTTGAGCGGGTTCATCCAGCGCAGCCCGTCCTGCCGGAGGGTGCCCGAGTACGAGCTGCCGAGCAGCTGCAGCACGCGGGCCTCGTTGGGTTCGACGAGGACCAGGCCGGCGAGCGCCACGGTGGCGGGGACGAGCAGCACCGCGCCGGCCACGACGAGCGCGACGTTGTGGTTCACCGCGCCGAACACGGCGAGCGCCGCTGCCACGACGTCCACGGCGAGCGCGATCGCGAGGACGGACCAGCCGCTCGCGGATCGTCCGGGCCGCTCGATGGTTACGGAGGGGGTGGCGGACATGGCGGTGACTCCCTTCCCGGTCATTGCAATGCGATATTAAAGTGATATCACATTTTTGGCCGTGCGGAAAATCCCGTGAGTCCCTCCGACGGTGGTCGCGCCGGCCCCCGATCGTGCCGACGGCACGGCGGCGACGGGGACGCCGGTGCATCATGGGTGCGGACCCACGGAAGGGAGGGCGGTGATGACGACGGACGCACCGGCGACCCCCGTCGACGTCGTGGTGATCGGCGCGGGCCAGGCCGGGCTGTCCACCGCCTACTTCCTGCAGCGGTTCGGCGTCGAACCGGAGTCCGGGTTCGTCGTGCTGGACCGGTCGTTCGGCCCCGGCGGCGCCTGGCAGGAGCGGTGGCCGTCGTTGACGCTGAGCACCGTCAACGGAGTACACGACCTGCCGGGGTGGCCGTTCTCCGAAGCGGTCGACACCACCGCCGGGCAGGTGCCGGCGGCCGCCGCGGTTCCCGAGTACTACCGCGCCTACGAGGCCCGCTTCCACCTGCCGGTGCACCGCCCCGTCCAGGTCGGCGTGGTGTGCGCCCGCGGCGAGCGACTGCGCGTGGAGACCGACCGCGGCGTGTATTCCGCCCGCGGACTGGTCAACGCCACCGGCACGTGGGAACACCCCTTCGTGCCCTGGTACCCGGGCGCCACCCGCTTCCGCGGACGCCAGCTGCACACCCGGGACTACCGCAGCGCCGACGAGTTCACCGGCCGCCACGTCCTCGTCGTCGGCGGCGGCATCTCGGCGGTGCAGCTGCTCGACGAGATCTCCCGCGTCACCGAAACCACCTGGGTGACCCGCCGCGAACCCGCCTGGCGCGACGAGGATTTCACCCCGGAACTCGGCCGGGCCGCCGTCGCGCTGGTCGAGGACCGGGTACGGCGGGGCCTGCCGCCCGGGTCGGTGGTGTCGGTGACCGGACTGCCGGTCACGCCCGCTATCCGTGCGGCCCGCGAACGCGGCGCACTCGACCGCCTCCCGATGTTCGACGAGATCACCGAGACCGGCGTCCGGTGGCCCGACGGCACCACGCTCGATGTCGATGTCATCCTGTGGTGCACCGGTTTCCGCAGTTCCCTCGACCATCTCGCGCCCCTCGGCCTGCGCAATCCCGGCGGCGGCATCACCATGACGGGGAAGCTGGCGACGCAGGTCGCCGCGGACCCGCGGGTCCACCTCGTCGGGTACGGGCCGTCGGCGTCGACCATCGGCGCGAACCGCGCCGGTCGCGCCGCCGCCCGCGAACTCGTCGACCATCTCGCGGCCACCGCGCCGGGGCCGTGATCCGCCGCATCGGCGCCGTCCTGGCGATGGTGTCCGCCGGACTGGTGCTCACCGCGCCGGCGACGGTCGAGATCGTCGTGCTGCCGCCGCCACCCCCGGCACCCGCCCCGCCCGTCGTGCCTACCACCGAGGAGGTGGCGGCACGGATCACGCCGGCCGTCGTCACCCTCTCCGCCAACCGCGGCTGGCGCGGCATCTCGGGCACCGGCATCGTCCTCACCGCCGACGGCACGGTGCTCACGAACCACCACGTCGTCACCGGCGCCACCGACATCAGCGCGGTCAGCCCCCACACGGGTGCGAGTTACGACGTCGCGGTGCTCGGCTACGACACCACCCTCGACATCGCCGTACTGCAACTCGGCTCCGCCGCCGGCCTGCCGGTCGCGGCCGTCACCGAGAGCCCCCTTCCGCAACCGGGAGCGCCGGTGACCGCCTTCGGCAACGCGGACGGCGGCGGGGTCGTCGTGCCTGCGCCCGGCACGGTCGTCGCCGTCGACAAGACGGTGTCGGTGCGCGATTCGATGGACGGATCCCTGCGCCGGCTCAGCGGAATGCTGCAGGTCGACGCGGCGATCCGGCCCGGGGACTCCGGGGGTCCGCTCGTCGACGCGTTCGGCACCGTCGTGGGGGTGAACACCGCCGGGGCCCTGGAACCGGATCCGGCCGTCGTCCCCGACCCACCCGAGGCGTACGCGGTGCCCATCGGGATCGCCCTCGACGTGGTGGACCAGGTCCGTACCGGCACGAGCGCCGGGACGGTGCACGTCGGCCCGACCCCGCTGCTCGGCGTGAGCGTCACCACCGGCCGGACCGGCGGCCAGGAGACCGGCGCCGAAGTGCTGTGGGTCGGCTACGGCACTCCGGCCGCCGGCACCGACCTCGAGATCGGCGACGTCATCGTCGCGTTCGACCGGCGCCCGGTCTCGTCCACGGCGGACCTCGAGGAAATGCTGATGGCGCGACGGCCGGGCGACAGCGTGGAGATCGGCTGGCTCGACGCCGCCGGGCAGCGACGCACCGCCACGCTCACGCTGGACGCCGGCCCGCCCCGCTGACAGGCGACCGGCGCGGTGCTCGCGCGGTTGTGTGGCCGAATGTGACATGCGTTCGATCGGATCGAAGCAATGTGACATCCGGCCGGGAACGGGCCGTCGGCACGGGCGGTCAGGCGAACCGGTGCGTGGTCTGCCCGAACGGCCCCTTGGCGAAGACGAGCACCTTGCTCGGCTCGACGCGGAAGACCCAGCCCGGGTCGTCCACCGGCCCGACGGCGTCGCCGTGGACCTCGAACCGCCACTGCTGGCCGTACTTGACGTAGTACGCCTCGGCGACGTCGCGCAGCGCGTCGCCGTCGGTGACGCGCCGGGCCCGCCCCTCGACCACGACGTCCGTGCCGGCCGCCCACGTCGCGACGCCCGTGGTGACAGCCACCGCATCGTTGTGCCGGAGGTTGTGCGTCTTCTGCTCGCCCGGGCCCGTGCAGAAGACGAATCCGCCCGCGTGCCACAGTCCGATCAGCGGTGTCACATGCGGTACGCCGTCGCGCCGGACCGTGCTGAGCCAGTACAGCTGCGCGGACTCGAGAAGCTCCTCCGTGTCGGTCCACGGCAGGGGCGGCTCCCCTTCGTCCCCGAAGCGGGCATCGACGGTGGTGGTGACAGGTGTGCTCACGACGACTCCTCTCCCGGCTCCGGCCGGAGCCCGTATCGATACGGACCGGTCGGACCGGGAGAACTCATCGCCCGCACGGGCCGAATGTCACACGGCGTCGATCAGATCGAACGCGTGTCACATTCGGCCACCGCCCCGGCCCCGCGGATCAGGAGAACGTGGCGGGATCGCCGCCGATGCGGCCGGCGTCGTCGTGCAGCCCGCGGATGCGGTCGAGGTCGTCCGCGGTCAGCTCGAAACCGAAGACGTCGAAGTTGCTCGCGATGCGCTCGGGCGTGACGGACTTCGGGATGACGATGGTGCCGAGCTGGATGTGCCAGCGCAGGATCACCTGCGCGACGGTGCGGCCGTGCGCCTGCGCGATCGACGTCAGCGTCGGGTCCTCGAGCACGGTGCCCTGGCCGAGGGGGCTCCAGGCCTCGGTGGCGATGCCCTTGCCGGTGTGATACGCCCGCAGCTCGGCCTGGTTGAACCGCGGATGCAGCTCGATCTGGTTGACGGCCGGGACCTCGCCGACGGCGTCGATCAGCCGGTCGAGATCCTCGACCCGGAAGTTGGAGACGCCGATCGAGCGGGCGCGGCCCTCCGCCTTGATCTTCTGGAAGGCGCGGAAGGTATCGATGTAGCGGTCCTGGGCCGGGGCCGGCCAGTGGATCAGGTACAGGTCGACGTAGTCGAGGCCGAGCCTGCCCAGGCTCGTGTCGAAGGCGCGCAGCGCCGAGTCGTAGCCCTGGTCGCTGTTCCACAGCTTGGTGGTGACGAACAGCTCGTCGCGGGGGACGCCCGAGTCGCGCAGCGCGCGGCCGGTGCCGGCCTCGTTGCCGTAGAGGGCCGCGGTGTCGATGCTGCGGTAGCCCACCCGCAGCGCCTCGGTCACCGCGTCGTAGCTCTGCTCGTCCTCGACCTGCCACAGGCCGAAGCCGAGCTGCGGAATCGTGTTGCCGTCGTTGAGGGTGATCGTGGGAACGGTCATGATCGGCCCAACCCGTTCCGGCCGCCCGGTGTTCCCCGCATCCCACCATCCGGAAACCCCGCGACGCGCGTGGGGATAATCGAGAGGTGACTGCAACACTGCGCATCAGCGGCCTGTCCGCCTCCCGGGGCGAACGCACCCTGTTCACCGACCTGAGCCTGACCGTCGCGCCCGGCGACGTGATCGGCCTGGTCGGCGCCAACGGCGCAGGCAAGTCCACCCTGCTCACGACGCTCGCCGGGGTCGGCACCGCCGACGTCACCGGCACGGTCGTCCTCAGCCCGCCCGACGCCACCGTCGGGTATCTCGCCCAGGAACCCGAGCGCGTCCCGGGCGAGACGATCCTCGGCTTCCTCGGCCGACGGACCGGTGTCACCGACGCCGAGCACGCGATGAACGCCGCGGCCGAGGCGCTGGGGACCACCGACGTCGACGACTACACCCCCGCCCTGGAACGGTGGCTCGCGCTCGGCGGCGCGGATCTCGCCGAACGCGCCGAGAAGGTCGTCGCCGACCTGGGCCTCGAGGTCGGGCTGGACGCGCCCATGACGGGGCTCTCCGGGGGACAGGCGGCGCGGGCCGGGCTGGCGGCCCTGCTGCTGTCCCGGTACGACGTGCTGCTGCTCGACGAACCCACGAACGACCTCGATCTGGCCGGCCTCGATCAGCTCGAGCGATTCGTCGCCGAGACCCGCACCCCGCTGATGGTGATCAGCCACGACCGCGAGTTCCTGGCCCGCACGGTCACCGGGATCGTCGAACTGGATCTGACGCAGCAACAGATCGCGGTGTACGACGGCGGTTACGAGGCGTACCTCGTCGAACGCGAGGTGGCTCGGCGGCACGCCCGCGAGACCTACGAGGAGTACGCGGACACCAAGCAGGAGCTCGAGGATCGCGCCCGGATGCAGCGCAACTGGCTCGAGCACGGGGTCCGCAACGCCCGCCGCAAGTCCAAGGACAACGACAAGCTCGGCAAGAAGTTCCGCGCCGAGGCCACCGAGAAGCAGGCGGCGAAGGCGCGGCAGACGCAGCGCCGCATCGAGCGGCTCGACGTCGTCGAGGAGCCGCGTAAGGAGTGGGAGCTGCGCATGTCGATCGCGGCGGCGCCGCGCAGCGGTGCGGTGGTGGCCACCCTGAACGGCGCACGCGTCGACCGCGGCGACTTCGTGCTCGGCCCCGTCACGACGCAGGTGCAGTGGGGCGACCGGATCGTCGTCACCGGCCCGAACGGCGCCGGGAAGACGACGCTGCTGCGCCTGCTGCTGGGCCGGATCCGGCCCGACACCGGCACCGCGGCCCTCGGGTCGGGCGTGAGGATCGGCGAGATCGACCAGGCACGTGCGCTGTTCGAGGGCGACGAGCCGCTCGTGGACGCCTTCGCCGCGCAGGTGCCGGATTGGCCGGACCCGGAGGTGCGGACGCTGCTCGCCAAGTTCGGGCTCAGGGGCCACCACGTGCTGCGGTCCGCGTCGTCGCTGTCACCGGGCGAACGCACCCGGGCCGGACTGGCCCTGCTGCAGGCCCGCGGGGTGAACCTGCTGGTGCTCGACGAACCGACGAACCACCTGGACCTGCCCGCGATCGAGCAGCTCGAGCAGGCCGTCGACAGCTTCGAGGGCACGCTGCTGCTGGTCACCCACGATCGCCGGATGCTCGCCAACACCCGTTCGACCCGCCGGTGGCACCTCGACGGGGGGCGGCTGACGGAGGAGCCGGCATGACGGCCGGCAGCGTCCGGGTGGACAGCTGGACCTGGGCGGTGCGCCTGTTCAAGACGCGGTCCGCCGCCGCGGCCGCGTGCCGCGGCGGGCACGTGCGGGTCAACGACGTCCCCGCGAAGCCGTCGCAGCCCGTGAAGGTCGGCGACGAGGTGCGGGTGCGCGCGGCCGGGGCGGAACGGATCGTGCGGGTGACGCAGCTGCTGGCCAAGCGGGTGGGGGCGCCGGTCGCCGCCCAGGCGTACGAGGACCACAGTCCCCCTCCCCCACCCAAGGAGATCCTCGCCTCGATTCCCCGCCGCGACCGCGGCACGGGCCGGCCCACCAAGCGGGACCGGCGCGAGCTCGACCGGCTCCGCGGGCTGCTCGAGTAGGACTCCCGCGGGTCTTTCGGCGGCGCGCCGGGGTGCTGCCTGCCGCGCGGACGCGTCGACACCGCTTGACCGTTCGTTGGGTTTTTACAATACTTCGTTGTATGAGTCCGGTACGTCGGGGGGAAACCCTGCCGATCCACAACCGCATCCGCGTCCTGCGCGCGGAACGCGGGATGAGCCGCGCGCAGCTCGCGCAGCTCGTCGAGGTCAATCCCCAGACCGTCGGCGCCCTCGAGCGTGGCGACCACTACCCGAGCCTCGACCTCGCCTTCCGCATCTGCGACGTCTTCGGCCTCCCGGTCGAGGCCGTGTTCTCCCGCACCGAGTTCGGGCCGCTGTCCACCGAGGTGTACCGGATCCGCACCGCAACCGAAGGACGTGACGCACAGTGACCGAGATGCCCGTGCACAACGCCACCCTCCTCGAACGGTACGAGGCCTTCCGCACCCGGCGCTTCCTGAGGAACGAAGAAAAGTTCCGGAACATGTTGCCGCGCTGGCGCACTCGTCGACGCCGCCGAATCCTCGTCGTGGCCCTCGCCGCGACGTTCGTTCTCATGTTCACCGTGGGCGTGCTGTGCCACTTCTTCGAACGGGGACCACTGCTGTGGCTGCCGGCGTGCCTGGCGTTCTTCCCCCTCTGGATCTCGCTGCAGATCGTCTCGGGCCGGCAGGGCGACGCACCGCGCGCGGCCCTCGACGAGCGGGAGATCCAGGAACGCAACAGCGCTCGCTCGATCGCCCTGACCGTGACCCAGTCCCTGGTGATGATTCCGGTGCTCTACCTCGTCGTCGGCAGCGTGCTGACCGACGGCATGCATCCCAGGATGGCCTATGCGGGCGGGCTCATGACGCTGACCGCGACGCTGATCGGCGGTTGCCTGCCCGCGATGATCCTGGCCTGGAACAACCCCGATCCCGACGAAACCGACTGACGCAGAGAACAGCCCGAGAAGACGGAGGAAACGTGACGCTCACGATCAACGGTGTCTCGAAACGATACGGTGACGTCGTCGCGCTCGACGACGTCACCTTCGACGTGCGGCCCGGTGAGCTGTTCGGCTTCGTCGGCAGCAACGGCGCCGGGAAGACCACCACCATGCGGATCGTCCTCGGGGTGCTCGCCGCCGACTCCGGTGAGGTCCGGCTCGACGGCCGGCCCGTCGACCTCCAGGTGCGCCGCACCATCGGGTACATGCCGGAGGAACGGGGGCTGTACCCCAAGATGCAGGTCGGCGCGCAACTGTCGTATCTCGCTCGGCTGCACGGACTCTCCCGTTCCGAGGCCGATGCCGCCGTGACGCGCTGGACGAGCCGGCTGGGCATCGCCGAGCGGGTGGACGACGCCGTCGACGCGCTCTCCCTCGGTAACCAGCAGCGGGTCCAGCTCGCGGCCGCCCTGGTGCACGACCCGAGGGTGCTGGTCCTCGACGAGCCGTTCTCGGGCCTGGACCCTGTCGCCGTCGACGTCATGAGCGACGTGCTGATGGAGAAGGCCGAAACCGGTGTCCCGGTGATCTTCTCGAGCCACCAGCTCGATCTCGTGCAACGGCTCTGCCACCGTGTCGGGATCATTTCCAAGGGAACGATGCGCGCCGTCGGCACCGTCGACGAACTGCGCGGCCACGGTGAGGCCCGGCTCGAGGTGCACGCCCCACAGGCCCCCGAGGGCTGGGCCGCGGGGCTGCCCGGCGTCACCACCGTCGCGCACGGCGGCGGGCGCACCGTCCTCGTCCTCGGCAACGGCGCCGACGACCAGCAGATCCTCCGGGCCGCGCTCGCCACCGGCCCGGTGCACGAGTTCTCCGTTCGTCGGCCGACATTGACCGACCTGTTCCGAGAGGTGGTCGCCGCGTGAGCGCCCCGTTGAGTCCCGCCCGCGCCGTCGCGCTGGTGGCCCGCCGTGAGTTCCTCACCCAGATCCGCAAGAAGAGCTTCCTGATCAGCAACGCGATCATCCTGCTCGCGATCGTCGGCGGCATCGTCGCCGTGTCGCTGTTCTCCGGCGACGACGAACCCGCCACCGTCGGCGTCGTCGGCGACCCGGCCCTCGGCGCCGCCGTCACCGCCGTCGGAGAAGCCACGGGCAGCCCGGTCGACGTCACGGAGATCCCGGACGCCGGCACCGGCCGCGACCGGGTACGCGACGGCGAGCTCGACGTCGCGCTGGTCCCGGGCCCGGCGGGTTCCGTCACCGCCGTCGCCGAATCGGAGATCGACCCGGCCCTGCGCGCGACGATCGACACGGCCGTCGCGCAGCAGGCGCAGGTCGAGGCCCTCACCGCGCGCGGCGTCGACCCGTCCGCGCTGGCGGCGGACACCGCCCGCGCCACCGTGACCGTCGAGGCCCTCGACCCGCCGGACCCGGAGCAGGCGCAGCGCACCACCCTGGCGATCGCGGCGGTCGTGTTGCTCTACATGCAGATCATGATGTTCGGGATGTACGTGGCGATGGGCGTGGTCGAGGAGAAGTCGTCGCGCGTGGTGGAGCTGCTGCTGTCGACGCTGCGCCCGCTGCAGTTGCTGTGGGGCAAGATCCTCGGCATCGGTGCGGTGGGTCTGCTGCAGCTCACCGCATATGGGGTGGCCGGGGTGGGGGCCGGTCTCGCCACCGGCACACTCACCGTCACCGGCGCGGCCCTGGGCACGCTCGCCGGCACACTGGGCTGGTTCGTCCTCGGGTTCGCGTTCTTCGCGGTCCTCTACGCCGCGGCCGGCTCGATGGTGTCGCGCCAGGAGGACGTGAACGCCACCGCGTCCCCGCTGATGGTGCTCATCGTCGCGATGTTCTTCGCGGCCTTCTCGTCCGTGGACGACCCCGAGTCGACGTGGAGCACCGTGCTGAGCTGGATCCCGCCGTTCTCGGCGATCCTGATGCCGCTGCGCATCGCCTCCGGCGTGGCGACCCCGCTGCAGATCGTCGGCACGATCGTGCTGATGCTGCTCGTGACCGGCGCCCTGAGCGTGGTCGGGGCGCGGATCTACCGCCGGTCCATCCTGCGCATCGGCCGCGTGGTCACCTGGAAGGAGGCGATCGGCCGGTAGGCGCCGGTGCGTCCTTCGGGAGCCTGGAGGCGCCCGAAGGACGCACAGCTAGGGTCGTGCCATGGCCCTCAGGATCTCGGCGCAGGAGTTCATCGACAGCGTGCTCGATGCGGGCAGCTTCCACTCCTGGGACACCGCCCCCGTCGACGTGCACCCCGACGAGCAGTACCGCGCCGAGCTCGAGGCCGCGGCGGCGAAGTCCGGCGTCGACGAGTCCGTGATCACCGGCGTCGGAACCGTGCACGGCCGGCACGTCGCGGTGATCGCCTGCGAGTTCGCTTTTCTCGCCGGGTCGATCGGGGTGGCCGCGGCCGAGCGCATCGTCCTCGCCGTAGAACGCGCCACCCGCGAGAAGCTGCCGCTGCTGGCCTCCCCCACGTCCGGCGGCACCCGGATGCAGGAGGGCACCCTCGCGTTCGTGCAGATGGTCAAGATCGCGGCGGCCGTCACCGCTCACAAGGCCGCGCACCTCGGCTATCTGGTGTACCTGCGCAACCCCACCACCGGCGGGGTGTTCGCGTCGTGGGGTTCGCTCGGGCACGTCACCGCCGCCGAACCCGGCGCGCTCGTCGGCTTTCTCGGCCCCCGCGTCTACCAGGCGCTCTACCACGAGGCCTTCCCGGAGGGCGTACAGACCGCCGAGAACCTGTCCCAGAAGGGCGTGATCGACGGGGTGGTGCCGCTCGCCGGGGTCCGCCAGCTCGTGCACCGGATGCTCCGCGTGCTCACCGAGCCGACGGTCATCGATGCGTCCGCAGGTCCCGCGGTCACCTCCGCCGACGACGTGCCCGACGTGCCGGCGTGGCAGTCGGTAATGCTCTCCCGCCGGACGGAGCGTCCCGGCATCCGGCAGTTGCTGCGGCATGCCGCGGCCGCGCAGGTCCCGCTGTCCGGCACCGGGCAGGGCGAGTCCGACCGCACCGTGCTGGTCTCGCTCGCCCGGTTCCGCGGCGCGTCGTGCGTGCTGTTCGGCCAGGACCGCAGCGGGCAGTCCGCAGCGCGGACGATGGGTCCGGGCGCGCTGCGCGAGGCGCGGCGCGCGATGCGGCTGGCCGACGAACTCCGCCTTCCCCTCGTGCTGGTGATCGACACGCTCGGCGCCTCGCTGTCCAAGGAGGCCGAGGAACGCGGACTCGCGCCGGAGATCGCCCGCTGCCTGGCCGACCTGGTGACCCTGCCGACGCCCACGGTGTCGGTGCTCCTCGGGCAGGGCACCGGCGGTGGCGCGCTGGCGCTGCTGCCCGCCGACCGGGTGCTGTGCGCGCAGAACGGCTGGCTCGCCCCGCTGCCGCCCGAGGGCGCCAGCGCGATCGTGCACCGCGACACCACCCACGCCCCGCAGATGGCGGCGGCTCAGGGCATCCGCTCCCGCGACCTGCTGCGCGACGGTGTCGTCGACGGTGTGATCCCCGAGTTCCCCGATGCCGCGGAGGAGCCCACCGAGTTCGCCAAGCGTGTCGGGGCCGCCGTCGCCCGCGAACTCGGCGTGCTCGTCGGCCAGGACCCGACGCTGCGATACCGGCGGCGGCTCGAGCGCTACCGGAAGCTGGGGCTGCCCCGGTAGCCGCGTGCCCGCTCACCGACGCCGAGGCGCCGCCCGGCGCACCGGCCGAACGGGCAGTGCCTCACCCCGGGGGCTCTCGAATAGGGTGGTCAGCGTCACAGGCTGTGGTCAGAGAGGATGCGAATCGATGAGCTCGTACGCGGAGGCCTTCCGGCAGAGCGTGGAGGACCCCGAGGGGTTCTGGCTCGAGGCGGCCCGCGCCGTGGACTGGGTGAACACGCCGACGCGCGCCCTCGACGGCTCGCAGGCCCCGTCGTTCCGCTGGTTCCCCGACGGCACGCTCAACACCAGCTTCAACGCCCTCGACCGGCACGTGCAGGCCGGGCACGGCGACCGGCCCGCCCTGATCTGGGATTCGGCGATGGTCCCCGCCAAGCGCACCTACACCTACGCCGAACTGCTGGACGAGGTCGCGGCCTTCGCCGGGGTGCTGCGCGATCAGGGCGTCGTCGCCGGCGACCGCGTCGTGATCTACATGCCGATGATCCCGGAGGCCGCGATCGCGATGCTCGCGTGCGCCCGCATCGGCGCCGTGCACTCGGTGGTGTTCGGCGGTTTCGCCGCCAAGGAACTCGCCACCCGCATCGACGACGCCCGGCCGGTGCTGCTCGTCACCGCCTCCGGCGGCCTCGAGCCGGGCCGCACCGTCGAGTACCTGCCCATGGTCGAGCAGGCACTGTCGCTGTCGCAGACCCCGCCGCACACCGTGATCGTCAAGAACCGGGAGATGATCCCGGGCTCGGCCGCCGACTACAGGGCCTCCGTCGCCACGTGGTTCGACTGGGACGAACTCACCGCCGACGCGGACCCGGCCGGGCCGGTCACCGTCGCGGCCACCGACCCGCTGTACATCCTCTACACCTCCGGCACCACGGGGAAGCCGAAGGGCGTGGTGCGCGACAACGGCGGGCACGCGGTGGCGCTGACCTGGTCGATGCGCAACATCTACGACATCTCCCCCGGCGACGTGTGGTGGACCGCGTCCGACGTGGGCTGGGTCGTCGGCCACTCCTACATCGTCTACGGCCCGCTGCTGATCGGCGCGACCACCGTCATGTACGAGGGCAAGCCGGTGGGCACACCGGATGCCGGCGCGTTCTGGCGGATCATCAACGAGAACAGCGTCGTCGCGTTGTTCACCGCGCCCACCGCGATCCGCGCCGTCCGCAAGGCCGACCCCGAGGCGAAGGAGCTGGAGAACTACGACATCTCCTCCCTCCGTACGCTCTTCGCCGCGGGCGAGCGGCTCGACCCGGACACCTACGAGTGGGCGACGAAGGTACTCGACCGGCCCGTCGTCGACCACTGGTGGCAGACCGAGACCGGCTGGGCGATCGCCGCGAACCTGCGCGGCCTGGACCCCATGCCGATCAAGGCGGGCTCGCCCACCGTGCCGGTACCGGGCTACCGCGTCGACATCGTCGATGCCGAGGGCAAGCCCGTCGAAGCCGGCACCGAGGGCAACATCGTGATCGCTCTGCCGCTGCCCCCGGGCACCCTGACCGGGCTGTGGCAGGACGAGGACCGCTACCGGCGGTCGTACCTGGAGACCTTCCCGGGCTACTACCTCACCGGCGATTCCGGCTACGTCGACGAGGACGGCTACGTGTTCGTCCTCGGCCGGTCCGACGACGTCATCAACGTTGCCGGCCATCGGCTTTCGACCGGAAGCATGGAGGCCGTGGTGGCGTCGCACCCGGCCGTCGCCGAGTGCGCGGTCGTCGGCATCCGCGACGAGCTCAAGGGCCAGCGGCCGTCCGGTTACGTGGTGCTCAAGTCCGGCGTCGAGATCGACCCGGAGACGCTGCGGCAGGAACTCGTGGCGATGGTGCGCGAGCAGATCGGCGCGGTCGCCACATTCCGTGACGTGACCGTGGTGCAGGCGCTGCCGAAGACCCGCTCCGGCAAGATCCTCCGCAAGACGATGCGGCAGATCGCCGACCACGAGCAGTACACCGTGCCTTCGACGATCGAGGACCCGTCGGTGCTCGAGGCGCTCGAGCAGCAACTGCGCGGATAGCTTGCCGCTCGCAACGTCGAGAGGGAGGTTGTTGCGGAGCCCTTTCGGGCGATGCCGCAACAACCTCCCTCTCGACAAGGAGACCTCCCGCTCAGTGCTTGCGGCGGCGGCGCACCACCTTGCGCTTGCCGCGGCGGCGCGCCACCCCGCCCACGACGAGGGCCGCGACGATGCCGCCGACGACGGCCGCGACGATCTGGGGACGTTCCTGCGCTTTCACCTGGACTTCGTGCACCTTCTCCTGGGCGGCCGACTTCGCGCGGGCCGGGACGTCGACCTTGTGGGCGAGGGCCTCCACCGTCTCGGCGAGCTCGGCGCGTTGCTGCTCGACGCTGGGCACCGCGTCGGCGGCCTCGGTGTTGCGTGCTGGGTCGGGACCGGTCATCGCACATGCTCCTTCACGGTGTTCACGTCCTTGCGGATACTTTCCGCCGTCTCGCTGGGTACCGGTGGGGCCGAGTTCTTGGCCCGCGACCTGCCGACGGCGGCCAGGGTGCCGCCGACAGCCAGGACGATCAACGAGACGATCAGCGCGGCCAGCCACGGGGAGAGCACGGTGGCGAGCCCCAGGATCGCGGTCGCGATGAGGGCGCCGACGCCGAGGTAGATCAGCATCAGCCCGGCACCGGCGATGCCGACGCCGACGCCCATCCGGGTGCCCTTGGCCTTCACCTCGTCGAGGGCGTGGGTGACCTCGGTGCGCACCAGGGTCGGCACCTGGGTGGTGAGCCGCTCGATCAGTTGCGCGGTGGACAGTTCGCTGGGGTCCGTGGCACTGTGCGTGCCGCCGGGGGACGCGGTCATCGTCGAGTCCTTTCGGTGTGGTGCGACGTCTCGGTCCGATCTGTCGCCCTCCGCATCGTCGTCGGCGCCCTCGCGGGCCGACGCGGTGTGCGCAAGGCGGAGTTCACGGCCGCGGTCGATGTCCTCTTGCCGCTTCTCCTCGTTCTTCTCGATGTTGCGGGTGTCCCGCGGCGGCAGCTGCAGCGTCTCCTCCGCCTCGATGCCGGCCTGCAGCTGACGTCCACGCTCGAGCTCGGCGTCGAACTCCGCGCCGAACAGCAGCGCGAGGTTGGTGATCCACAACCACAGGAGAAACACGATCGCGCCGGCGAGGGAGCCGTAGGTCTCGTTGTAACTGCCGAAGTTGGAGACGTAGAACGCGAACGCGACCGACGCCACGATCCACGCGAGGATCGCGATGGCGGCACCCGCACTGATCCAGCGGAACTTCGGCTGCGTCACGTTCGGCGTCGCGTAGTACAGCACGGCGACGATCATGATCACCAGGATCAGGATCACGGGCCACTTCGCGATGTTCCAGACCGTCACCGCAGTCTCGCCGAGCCCGATCACGTCCCCCATCGCCCGGGCCACGGGACCGCTCACGACGAGCATGAGGGCCGTCGCGCCCATCGCGATCAGCGCGAGGGCGGTGATGAGCAGCATCCACGGCCGCAGCTTCCAGATGGGGCGTCCCTCGTCGACCTCGTAGATGCGGTTCATGGCGCGGCCGAACGCGCCGACGTAACCCGACGCCGACCACAGCGCACCGGCGATACCGACGACGAGCGCGAACCCGGCCGCCGGCGCCTGCACGAGTTGTTCGACCGGGCCGCGGAGCGTGTCCACGGCGGTGGCCGGGCCGAGATCCTCGACGATCTGCATCACCGCGTCCACGGTGCTCTGTCCCTGGCCGAACACGCCGAGCAGGGACACGACGACGAGCAGCGCCGGAAACAGGGACAGCACGGCGTAGTACGTCAGCGCGGCGGCGAGGTCGGTGCACTGATCATGACTGAACTCGCGAGCGGTCTTGCGCAGCACGAACTTCCACGACGGTTTCGTCAGGTCGGTCGGCGAGTCGGGTTTGCGAGAATCGTCCGGTCGCGGGAAGTCCTCCGCCACGTCGGGGTCGCCGTGTTTGGCCGTCATGTTGCCGCGATTACCCGTACACGGTGGGGACCAAACGCCGCAACCGGCCGGAACAGGAGGCCGGGCGGCGTAGGAATGAAGGCATGACGAGTGCACACACGGTGTTCCATTCGATCGTCGGCCGCCTGGATCAACCGGTGTTCGTCGTCACCACCCGGGTCCTCGAGGAGCGCACCGGGTGCCTGGTGGGGTTCGCCACCCAGGCCAGCATCGACCCACCCCGGTTCCTGGTGGGGCTGTCCACCTCGAACCGCACCTTCCGGGTGGCCACCGCCGCCGAGCATCTCGCCGTCCACGTACTGGGACGGGACCAACTCCCCCTGGCGCGCCTGTTCGGCGGCGAGACGGGCGACGAGGTGGACAAGTTCTCGCGATGCGCGTGGCACGACGGGCCGCACGGCCTGCCCGTCCTCGACGGCGTCCCGGCGTGGTTCGGCGGACGCGTCGTCGGCCGGGCCGCGCTGGGCGACCACGTCGGATTCCTGCTCGACCCGGACGGCGGGGAGTGCCACGGCGAACTGAACGACGTGATCCGGCACGGCGACGTCCGTGACCTCGACGCCGGGCACGCGCCCTGATTCCCCACGGCGCCGCGACGCGTGGTGTGATCGAGCGATGCGGCGCCTCGACGATCCGACCTGCCCGGCCCGTCCGCTCGACGACGACGAACTGCGGGCCCTCTACGCGTATCCGGCCGATCTGCGGTCGCCGTGGGTCCGGGTCAACTTCGTCTCCTCCCTCGACGGGGCCGTCGCCGTGGAGGGCCGCTCGGGTGGGCTCGGCACGCCGTCGGACAAGAAGGTGTTCGGGCTGCTGCGGGGCCTGGCCGACGTGATCGTCGTGGGCGCGGGCACGGCACGCGGCGAGAACTACGGCGGTGCCCGCACCAGCGCGGCGCTGCGGGAGCGGCGCCTCGAGGCGGGCCTGAGCGAGGTGCCGCCCGTCGCGGTCGTCACCGCCACATGCCACCTGGACCCCGGGTGCCGGTTGTTCACCGACACCACCGTCGCGCCGGTCGTCCTCACGTGCGAGACCGCGCCCGGGACCCGTCGTCGCTCTCTCGCCGCCGCCGGCGCGGACGTGCGGGTGATCGCCGAGCATTCGATCGACGGGCACGCGGTGCGCGACGCGCTGGTCGCGGCGGGCTGGACCCGCGCGCTGTGCGAGGGCGGGCCGCGGCTGTTCGGTCAGCTGATCGCCGACGGCGTGGTCGACGACCTGTGCCTCACGCTGGCGCCGCTGCTCGCCGCAGGTCCGGAGGGACGCATCGCCACCGCCCCGCAGACGGCGGTGACGTCGATGCGGCCCGCCCACGTCCTCGCCGACGACGACGGCACGGTCCTCACCCGGTGGATACGCGGGGAGCGGTGACGGGGCGGGGCCCCGCCAGGAGCTTCTGCACCACGTCGAGATCGCCGTGCGCCCGCAGCGTCGGCGCGACGCGGTCCAGCAGGCGGGCGAGCATGTCCCGGGCCGGGATCCGGGTGCCGGTGTGCACGTCCACCGCCGGGCCGTCGAGACCGTACCGGGCGGCGCTCCACACCGCCGCCGCACCGAGGTCCGGCTCGACCGGCCGCACCTCGACGCCACGGCGCAGATCGTCGAGAGCGGCGCCGACCAGGCCCCGGCCCAGGGCCGCCTGCAGGACCGTGCCGTCGACCGTTGGGGCGGTGTCGGCCGCGCGGATCTCCACCGTCGGCACGTGGACCGACGGCCGGGCGAGCCAGAACGTCATCCGGGAGTCGAGCAGCACCCCGGCGTCGACCAGGCGGGCGACGAGAGCGGCGGCGTGCTGCGCCGAACGCAGGTACGGGGGCAGACCGAAGCCGGGAAACCGGCTCTGCTGCACGATGCGCCAGCTCGCGTAGCCCGTGTCGCGGCCGCCGTGCCGCGGGGAGTTGGCGCCGAGCGCGACGAGCGTGGGCAGCCACGGGGTCAGATGATTCACCACGGCGGCCGCGGTGTCGCGGTCGGCGACGCCGACGTGCACGTGGCAGCCGCAGGCGTGGTAGTCGTCGACCAGCGCGCGGTACCGCTCGGCGATGGCGGCCCGCCGACCCGCCGCGACGAGGGTGCCGGGTCCGGCGTCGGACTCGGGGACCCCGACGGCGGCGACCCGCAGCCCGCATCGGCGGGCTGCGGCGTCGAGGGCGGAGCGGGACGAGGTCAGCCGGGTCCGCAGCTCCGCGAGGGTCCGGCACACCCCGCCCACGGCCTCGATCTGGGTCGGGTGCAGTTCGCCGACGAACGTCACCCCGGGTACCCCCGGAAGCCGGCCGCACATCGCGTCGAACCCCGGCGCGGGGTGACCCGTCGCCGGGTCGACGAGGAGGAATTCCTCCTCCACGCCCATGGTGACGCCGTCGCCCGGCGCCGCGCCGGAGGTTTCGGGGTTCATGGTTGCGGGCTACCCGTTGCCGCCGGCGGCGACACGCCGGCCGGTAGAGTCCGGACAGCATCCGGCGGAAGGAGTTCCCCATGCCCGACGACGTTCCCGAAGGATCCGCACGGTCCAGCGCGACGGCAGAGCGGATCGGCGAGCTCGCCGCCGACCGCGATCTGACCGTCGCGTGCGCGGAGTCGCTCACCTCCGGCGCCCTGGCCGCCCGGCTGGGCGCCGCGCCGGGCAGCGCAGGGTGGTTCCGGGGCGGCATCGTCGCCTATTCCCGGGCCGTGAAGCACTCGCTGCTGCGGGTGCCGGAGGGCCCGGTGGTCTGCGAGGCGGCGGCGCGCGCCATGGCCGAGTCGACGGTCGAACTGCTCGGCGCCGACCTCGCGGTGGCGGTGACCGGGGCGGGCGGCCCGGACAGCCAGGACGGGCAGGAGCCGGGCACGGTGTGGTTCGCCGTGGCCGGCCGCGGGCCGACGCACGCCGAGGAGAAGTTCTTCCCGGGCGAGCCCGAGGACGTGCTGGCCGAGACGGTCTTTCACGCGCTCACTCTGCTCGCGGACCGCGCGGCGAGCTGAGCGGGCCGGTGCCCGCCCGGCCGAGCAGCCGGGTGACGAGTTCGGTGACGAGTTCGTCGGGTGTGGCGTCGGCACCGATGGAGGTGGTGAGCAGGTCCAGCAGCAGCCCGTCGATCGCGTAGTGCAGCAGGGCGACCTCGAGCGCGGTGGCGGGTAACTGTGCGGCGTCGTTGAATTCGACGTCGAGCCGGTAGTTGCGGGAGAGCGTCGCGCCGAGCACCTCGGCGAGTCCCGGGCTTCTGCGGGACTCGAGGCGCAGTTCCATCAGGGCGACGGTCAGGTCCGGCTGGGCGGTGGTGCGCTCGACGAGGTATCGCATGTAGTCGATGTAGAGGTCGACGCTCGGGGTCCGGCCGGCGAGCGCCTCGAGCCGGTCCGGATCGGGGGCGAGCCGCTCGAAGATGCGCGCACCGAGGGCGCCGAGCAGTTCGTCCCGCGTCGGAAAGTAGTTCGCGCAGGTGCCCAGGGGCACTCCTGCCTCCCGGTCGACGGCGCGGTGGGTCAGCTTGCGGGCGCCGTCCGCGCCGAGCACGCGCAGGCCGGCATCCGCGAGCTGTGCTCGGCGCTCCGGATTCGCTGCCATGAAAAAACTCTAGCATCGACCACAACACCTGTTGTAGTTTGACCACCACAGGTGTTGTAGTCGACGATCCGAGGAGCCCTTCGTGCGAAAACTGACCTACTACGTCGCGACCACGCTCGACGGCTTCGTCGCCGACCCGGCCGGCGGGTTCGACTTCTTCCCGGTCGAGGGCGACCACATGGGATACCTCCTGCGGGAGTTTCCGGAGACGTTTCCGGTCCACGCCCGCGGACCCCTCGGAATCGAGGGACCACCGAAGCACTTCGACGCCGTCGTGATGGGCCGGCGCACGTGGGAGCCCGCCCGCGACGCCGGGCTGACGAGCGCGTACCCGCACCTGCGGCAGTACGTGTTCACCACGACGATGACCCAGGCGCCGGACGAGACGGTCACGCTCGTGGCCACCGATCCGCTCGAGTACGTGCGCGACCTCAAACGCCAGGAGGGACTGGGAATCTGGCTGTGCGGCGGGGGCTCGCTCGCCGGGGCGCTGTTGCCCGAGATCGACGAACTGGTGCTGAAGGTGAACCCGATCGTCGTCGGCGACGGAATCCCGTTGTTCCGCCGCGGGTTCGAGCCGCACCGCTTCACCCGGCTCGAGACGAAGACCTTCGACAGCGGCGTCACGGTGTGCCGCTTCGCGTCCGGTGTGTCCTTTGGGCGGCCCTGACCGCCCAAAGGACACACCGGCGGCGCAGCCGCCTAGAGCCAGGCGGGATCGGTGTCGAGCGTGGTCCGGTCCAGGCTGTCGAGCAGGTCGAACTGCGGACCCGTCTTCGGCAGTTCGAACGCGAAGAAGTACCGGGCGGCGGCACGCTTGCCGTCGTAGAAGCCGCCCTCCCGGGTCCCGGCCGCGAGGAGCTGTTCGAGCCACATCCACGAGACGATCACATGCCCGACGGCCTCGAGGTAGACCGACGAATTCGCCAGCGCCACCTCGGGATCGCCGGTCGACCACAGCCGGGCGGTGGTCGCCGCGACACGCGTCACCGCCGCCTGCAGCTGCCCGGCGTAGCGGGCCGCGTCGCCCCCGGCGTCGACGGCCCGCGCGACGGTCCGCCCGATCGTCTCGCCGAGCAGCGCCAGCCCCGCCCCGCCCTGCATGACCACCTTGCGCCCGAGCAGGTCCAGCCCCTGGATGCCGTGCGTACCCTCGTGAATGGGGTTGAGACGGTTGTCCCGGTAGAACTGCTCGACGTCGAATTCGCGGGTGTAGCCGTAGCCGCCGTGCACCTGGATCGCCAGGCTGTTCGCCTCCAGGCACCACTGCGACGGCCAGGACTTCGCGACGGGGGTGAGCATGTCGAGCAGCAGCCCGGCGCGGGCGCGGGCCTCCTCGTCCTCGGCGGTCTGCTGCTCGTCGACGAGCGTCGAGCAGTACAGCCCCAGCGCCAGCGCGCCCTCGACGTAGGCCTTCTGCGCGAGCAGCATCCGGCGCACGTCGGCATGCTCGATCAGCGGCACGGGCGGCGACGACGGGTCCTTGTCCCCGAGGGGGCGGCCCTGGGTGCGGGTGCGGGCGTACTCGAGGGACTGCAGGTAGCCGGCGTAGCCGAGCGACGTGGCGAGGAACCCGACGCCGATGCGGGCCTCGTTCATCATGTGGAACATGTACGCCAGGCCCTTGTGCGGCTCGCCGAGCAGGTAGCCGACGGCGCCGGCGCGACCGCCGGGGGTGAAGGTGCCGTCGCCGAAGTTCAGCAGCGTGTTGGTGGTGCCGCGGTTGCCCATCTTGTGGTTGAGACCGACGAGGGCGACGTCGTTGCGCTCGCCGAGCTGCCCGTCCCCGCCGACGAGGATCTTCGGGACGATGAACAGCGAGATGCCCTTGACCCCCGCCGGACCACCGGGAATCTTCGCGAGCACGAGATGGACGATGTTCTCGGACAGCTCGTGGTCGCCGCCGGAGATCCACATCTTGGTGCCGGTGAGCCGGTAGCTGCCGTCGTCCTGCGGAACGGCCTTGGTGGTGATGTCCGCCAACGACGATCCGGCCTGCGGCTCGGACAGGCACATGGTGCCGAAGAACCGGCCCTCGAGCAGGGACGGCACGTACGTGGCGATCTGCTCCTCGCTGCCGTGGGTGGCGATGAGGTTGGCGTTGCCGACGGTGAGGAACGGGTAGGACGAGGTGCCGGCGTTCGCGGCCTGGAACCAGGCCATCGCCGCACGCAGCACGGTGACCGGCAGCTGCATGCCGCCGAGTTCTTCGTCGAACGAGGACCCGATGAGCCCGGCCTTGGCGAACAGCTCCAGCGCCGCCTTGACCTCGGGGATGATCTCGACCTTGCCGTCGTCGCCGATCCGCGGCTCCTGGGCATCCGCCTTCTTGTTGTGCGGCGCGAAGTGCTTGGTGGCCATGTCCGCACTGAGGTCGAGGACGGCGTCGAACGTCTCCCGTGAGTGCTCGGCGAACCGCGTCCGCGCGGTGAGGGACTCGACGTTCAGCCACTCGTAGAGCAGGAAGTCGAGGTCACGCCGGGACAGGACGGGAGCGGGCATGGAGTTTCCTTTCACAGTGCCACTGATTCACTCAGCGGCCACAGATTCACTAAGCGCTCACTTAGTACAGCAACGACGGTGCATGATGTCAACGGACCAGCACGGCGACGGAGAGAACCCAGCATGATCGACACGCCCATCACCGACCGGGACGACCTCACCGGCATCTTCACCGAGGTCGAATCCGACGTCGCGCGTCGTCTCATCGGCTCGGCCGTGGAGTCCTTCGCCCGTCGCGGCTACCACGCCACCACCACCCGTGACATCTCCGTCGGCGCAGGCCTGAGCCCGGCCGCACTGTACGTGCACTTCAAGTCCAAGGAAGAGGTGCTGTTCGAGGCCAGCCGCATCGGGCACCAGCACGTCCTCGACGCCGTCGTCGCCGCGGCCGCCTCCGCCACCGAGCCGGCCGACCGGATGCGCGCGATCGTGGACGGCTTCGTGCGCACCCACGCCGTGCACCACACCGTCTGCCGGGTGGCGCAGTACGAACTGCACGCCCTCACCCCGGAGCACTACCGGACGATCGCCGCGATCCGCCGCGACACCGACGCCGTGATCCGCGCCGAGATCGAGAACGGCATCGCGGCCGGGGTGTTCACCGTCCGCGACGTGCCGACCACCGCCCTGGCGATCCTGTCCCTCGGCATCGACGTCGCTCGCTGGTACCAGCCGGGCCGTATCGACGTCGACACGCTCGCGGGCAACTACGTCGAGCTCGTCCTCGGCATGCTCGGCGCGGGCACAATGCAGGGGTGACCGAGCCAGCCACCGTCCTCGTCGTCGACGACGACGAAGACGTCCTCGCCTCCCTGCAGCGCGGGTTGCGCCTGTCGGGGTTCGACGTGCTCACCGCCGCGAGCGGCACCCAGGCGCTCGACGTCGTCGCCCGGCACCGCCCCGATGCGATGGTGCTCGACATGAACATGCCGGTCCTCGACGGCACCGGCGTGGTCACCGCCCTGCGCGTCGGCGGTCACGACATCCCGATCTGCGTGCTCAGCGCGCGCAGCACCGTCGACGACCGCATCGCCGGGCTCGAGTGCGGCGCCGACGACTACCTGACGAAGCCGTTCGTGCTCGCCGAGCTCGTCGCGCGGATCCGGGCGATGCTGCGGCGCAGCGTGCCGGGCGCTCCCGGCGCCGGCTCCATCGTCCGGGTCGGCGGGCTCGAACTCGACACCGCGGGCCGCCGGGTGCGCATCGACGGCAGCGACGTGGAGCTGACCAAGCGCGAGTTCGAACTGCTCGAGGTGCTCGCCCGCAACGCGGGCATCGTCCTGAGCCGCGACCGCCTGCTGACCCTGGTGTGGGGCTACGACTTCGACGCAGACACCAACGTCGTCGACGTGTTCGTCGGCTACCTGCGCCGCAAGCTCGAGGCCGGCGGGCGGCCACGGCTGGTGCACACCGTGCGCGGGGTGGGCTTCGTGTTGCGGGATCAGGCGTGACACACCGTTTCTCGCTGCGTGCACGGGTCGCCGCGGCCACGGCGCTCGGCACCACGCTCGTCGTCGCGGTCCTGGGCGTGCTCGTCGCGCTGGCAATCACCCGGAACAACCTCGCGCAGCTCGACCGCCGCCTCGAGACGGCGACACAGGTGCTGGTCGCCAACGCCGGCACCGCCGGTCTGTTCCTGCCCGCCCTGGGCGACGCCGGCGCCTTCGCCGTCACCATCCGCACCGAGTCCGGGCGGTTGCTCAGCAGCACCCCGACCGAACTGCCGGTCCTCTCCCCCGGCGCCCACACCGTCGACCTCGGCGGCACCGCCTACCGGACGTACACCGCGCCGACCGACCGGGTGCCCTCGCTCCTGTCCGTCGCCGTGCCCTACGCCGAGGCGCAGGACATCACGACCGAGCAGCACCGTCAGCTCGCCGTCGCCGGTGCGATCGCCGTCGCGGTCGCCACGGCCCTCGGCTGGGTGTTCGGCGGGCGGGCCGTGCGTCCCCTGGTGGATCTCACGCGCCGGATCGCGGCCCGCGAACCGACGCTCGCGCCGCGGCGCTCCGGCATCCGCGAGGCCGACGAGCTCGCCGCCGCGGCCGGCGACATGCTCAGCGACGTCGCCCGCGCCCAGGCCGCCACCGACGCCGCCCTCGCCACGGCGCGGGACTTCGCGGCTGCCGCCGCCCACGAGCTGCGGACCCCGCTGACCGCCATGCGCACCGACCTCGAGGTGCTCTCCACCCTGGACGCGACCGGCGACGTCCTGAGCGTCGAGGAGCGCACCCAGATCCTCGCCGACCTCACCCGGACGCAGAGCCGCGTCGAGTCCACTCTCGACGACCTCGAGCGGCTCGCCCGCGGCGACCTGTCCACCTCCCGGGACTTCGTGCCCACCGACCCGGTGGAGATCTGTGACGTCGCGGCCGCCGATGCGATGAGCCGGCATCCCGGCGTGCAGATCGAGGTGGTCGGCGAGACGGGACGCGAGATCCGGGCGCTGCCGAGCGGACTGCGGCTCGTCGTCGACAACGCCGTGGCGAACTCGGTGCGGCACGGCCACGCCCGCCGGATCCGGCTGGCGGTCACCGCCGACGGCACCGACACCGTGCTCACCGTCGACGACGACGGCCGCGGGGTGCCTGCCGACGAGCGCGGCGTGGTGTTCGAGCGGTTCCGCCGGGGCAGCGGCGCCGCCAGGGGCGGCTCCGGGCTGGGGCTGGCGCTGGTGGCGCAGCAGGCGGCGCTGCACGGCGGCGCGGCGCGGCTGGAGGCGAGCCCGCTCGGCGGGGCCCGGCTGACGGTGCGGCTCGCCGGATCGGCGGGGTGAACGTTTTCCACCCCTCGGGTCACTACGACGCGGGACGGGGCGGGCGCAGGATCGTAGGCAGCCCCTCCACCGATCCCAGGAGATCCGAATGTCGAAGAGCCGCAAGCTGATCGTCACCGCCGCCCTGATCGTCCTGCCGGTCCTCGGCGGTGCCGGGACCGCAGCCGCGTCCTCGGACCACCGCGACGACCACGACCGCCGCGACCGTCACGACCGCGGTTGCGCCATCACGCATTTCGACAGGAACGGCAACTTCCAGCGCACCGAGTTCCGCAACCACGGCTCCCGGTTCGACGGGCGGATCTGCCGCAGCGACGACCAGTGGCACTTCCTCGACAGCGGCGACATCGCCCCCACCCCCTTCGTCCGGCACTGACTCCCGCGGGAATCCCCCGCATGCGACGGAGCCCCGCATCGCGACAGGCGATGCGGGGCTCCGGCCGTGGGCGGGACCTACTCGGTGCCGAGGAGGTCGATGACGAAGACCAGGGTCTTGCCGCCGAGCGGGTGCCCGGACCCGGCCGGGCCGTAGGCGAGCTGCGGGGGCACCGTCAGCTTGCGGCGACCGCCGATCTTCATGCCGGGGATGCCCTCCTGCCAGCCGGGGATGAGCCGGCCGAGCGGGAACTTGACGGACTCGCCGCGGGCGAACGAGGAGTCGAACACCTCGTTCGTGTCGTACTCGACGCCGTGGTAGTGCACGTCGACGACCGACCCGGGCTGCGCCTCGGTCCCGTCCCCGACGGTGATGTCCTCGATCACGAGCTCGGCGGGAGCCGGGCCGGTCGCCGGCTCGATCTCCGGCACCTCGGGCTTGGCCTCCACCCCGAGCAGGTCGATGACGAAGACCAGGGTCTTGCCGGCGAGACGGTGACCCGAGCCGGCCGGGCCGTACGCCATCTCCGGCGGGATCGTCAGCTGCCGGCGGCCACCGACGCGCATGCCGGGGATGCCCTCCTGCCAGCCGGCGATCAGGCCGCTGAGCGGGAAGGTGATGGATTCGCCGCGGCTCCACGACGAGTCGAACTCCTCGCCGGAGTCGAACTCGACGCCGACGTAGTGGACCTCGACCTTGGCTCCGGGCGTCGCCTCGGCGCCCTCGCCGACGGTGAGGTCCTTGACCACCAGGCCGGTCGGGGCGGGACCCTCCTGGAACTCGATCTCGGGCTTGCTGCTCATGTATCGGTCTTCCGGTAGGGGACGGGTCAGCGTGCGTCGATGCTGTTGTAGTCGCGCTCGGTGTAACCGGTGTAGATCTGCCGCGGGCGGCCGATCTTCAGCGTCGGGTCGGAGTGCATCTCGCGCCAGTGCGCGATCCAGCCCGGCAGGCGGCCGAGTGCGAACAGCACCGTGAACATGCGGGTCGGGAAGCCCATCGCCCGGTAGATCAGACCGGTGTAGAAGTCGACGTTCGGGTACAGCTTGCGCTCGATGAAGTAGTCGTCGGTGAGCGCGGCATCCTCGAGGGCCTGCGCGATCTGCAGCAGGTCGTCGTCGCCCCCCAGCTTGGCGAGCAGGCTGTCGGCGGTCTTCTTCACGATCGCCGCCCGCGGATCGTAGTTGCGGTAGACGCGGTGTCCGAAGCCCATGAGCTTGACGCCGTCTTCCTTGTTCTTGACCTTGCGGACGAACTCCTTGACGTCGCCCCCGCTGGTCTTGATCTCGTTGAGCATCTCGAGCACGGCCTGGTTGGCGCCACCGTGCAGCGGGCCCCACAGCGCGTTGATGCCGCCGGAGATCGAGGTGAACAGGTTGGCGTCGGAGGAACCGACGAGCCGCACCGTGGAGGTCGAGCAGTTCTGCTCGTGGTCGGCATGCAGGATCAGCAGCATGTCGAGGGCCTGGGCGATCTCGGGATCGACCTGGTACGGCTCCGCCGGGAAGCCGAAGGTCATGCGCAGGAAGTTCTCGACCAGGTTCAGCGAGTTGTCCGGGTACAGGAACGGCTGACCGACGGACTTCTTGTAGGCGTAGGCCGCGATGGTCGGCAGCTTGGCCATCAGCCGGATGGTGGACAGCTCCACCTGCTCCGGGTCGTCGGGATCGAGCGCGTCCTGGTAGTACGCCGACAGGGCGTTGACGGCGCTGGAGACGACGGGCATCGGGTGCGCGTTGCGCGGGAAGCCGTCGAAGAAGCGCTTGAGATCCTCGTGCAGCAGCGTGTGCCGGCGGATCTTGTCGGTGAAGACCTCGAGCTGCTCCGCGGTGGGCAGCTCACCGTAGATCAGCAGGTAGCTGACCTCGATGAACGTGGACTTTTCCGCCAGCTGCTCGATGGGGTATCCGCGGTACCGCAGGATGCCCTTCTCCCCGTCGATGAAGGTGATGGCCGACGTGGTGGAGGCGGTGTTGACGAAACCGGGGTCAAGGGTGGTGTACCCGGTCTCCGCAAGGAGCTTGCCCAGCTCGATGCCGTCGTTGCCTTCCGTCGCCTTGGCGATAGACATTGTGTGCTCGCCACCGGGGTAGCTGAGGGTGGGTCGGGTGTCATTCTCAGCGGGCACGAAGGATCCCTCTCAAGCTCAGATCAACGCGATTCTTCCGAACATTCACGTAGAACCTAGCCCTTGCGCAGGCCATGTGCCCAGGGAGGGTCCGTCGAAGGTCCCGGATCGCGCCGGATCGGCGGTGTGCCACGACGGCACCGAAACCGTCGGTCGCGCCCCCCGCAACGGCGCTCACCTGCGTCGATATTGCATATCACGTTCCCTGCGCCGTCGCGGTGAGCGCCCGTCGGCGTGTCCGCACCGCCGGTGCACCGGCGGTGCGGGAACCGGTCACGCGGCCGGCAGGGCGGTCAGGCCCCACCGGCCCGTCCACGTCTCCCCGGGCTGCAGCACGACGAGATCGATGCCGAGATTGAAGGCGTCCGGCGGACACGTCATCGGCTCGAGCGCCAGGGCGCGCCCCCGCCCCGGATATTCGAGCTCGGGGACGGCACCGGCGGTGAACACCTGCAGCCAGGCGAACTCGCGCCCGGCCCACAGTTGCACGCCCCTGCCGTCCGGGCCCCGCAGGTCGTGCCGGGCCCGGCCGTCCACGTCCACGTCCAGCGCGCTGTAGGGGGCCTCGAGCTCGACCCCGCGCAGCGGCCGCGGCGCGGTGAAGTCGAACTCGGTGCCCTCGACCGGCTGGGAGTACGCGTTCGGCAGTCCGCGCCCGGGGTCGAGCGGCAGCCGGGTGCCGGCGGCCAGGCGCAGCGTGCACTCGTCGAGCGGGGCGTCGCCCGCACGCACGTACGGATGCACACCGAGCCCGAACGGCGAGTGGTAGCCGCCCACGTTGGTGGCGGTGTGCGTGACGGTGAGTCCGTCGTCGCCCACCTCGTGGGTCGCGGTGAGCCGCAGCTGGTACGGCCACCCCTTGTGCAGGCCCACATCCAGCGCCTGCTCGGTGCGAGAATCGTTGTGGGAAACCAGAACCCAGTCTCGATGCCAGGCGAACCCGTGAACCGCGTTGCCGCGTTCGGGTTCGGTGAGCGCGAGCTGATGCTCGATGCCGTCGAAGTAGAAGTGCCCGTCCCGGATGCGGTTCGGCCACGGGGCGAGCACCGTGCCGGAGCGCAGCGGGGGCCGCTCGTTCTCCGGCCAGCTCTCCGTCAGCCGGTACGGCCCGGTCGCCGATTCGTGCTCGAGCACCCGCAGGGCCGCCCCCGAGCTGGAGACCTCCGCGCGGTACCCGCCCCCTCGGATCCGGTAGTTCTTCGGATCGGACATGGGCCCAGTGTCCCGCGGACGGACTCAGCGGGTCAGGGATTCGACGATCACGGCTGTGGCCTCGGCGATCGCGGCGTTGTCGTGCGCGGCGTCCGGCAACCCGGTGACCGAGTCGCTGAGGAGCACGAGCACGAGCGGCGAACCGTCCGGGGACCACAGCACCCCGGCGTCGTTCACGGTGCCGTACCGGCCGGCCCCGGATTTGTCGGCCGCGGTCCAGCCGGCCGGCAGCCCCGCCCGGATGCGCTGCCCGGAGGTGACACTCGCCCGCATCCAGCCCGTCAGGGTCTGCTGTCCCGCCGCGGGCAGGCCGGACCCGAGCAGCAGCTCCCGGTAGCCGCGCGCGAGACCGGACGCGGTGGAGGTGTCGCGCACGTCGCCGGGCTCGGCGCTGTTGAGCTCGGGCTCCCAGCGGTCGAGGGTCGTGGCGGTGTCGCCGAGCGACCGGGCGAAGGCGGTCACGGCGGTGGGCCCGCCCAGCCGCCGCAGCAGGAGGTTGCCGGCGGTGTTGTCGCTGCGGGTCAGGGCGGCGTCGCACAGTTGCGCCAGCGTCAGGGTCCTGCCCTGCGCCTCGGAGGTGACGGGCGAGATCTCGACGATGTCCGCAGGATCGACCGGAACCGTGTCGTCGAGCCGCAGACTGCCCTGCGATTCGAGCCGCAGGATCGCGGCGGCCGCGTACACCTTGAACGTCGAGCACATCGCGAACCGGTCGTCGGCCCGGCGGGGCGTACGTCAGCCCGCGCCCCGGATCGTGGGCGAGCACGCCGAGCCGGACCCGGCGACGCTCCTCGAGGTCGGCGAGCACCGCGTCGAGCGGGGCGAACCGAGCGCCGGCATCCGGCCCCGGCGGCGGCACCGTCGCCTCGGTGCGCGCGCCGCACCGCGGCGTGTCGGTGGCGGGCAAGACCGGCACCGTCGGCGTGATCCGCAACGAGGTCGCCGTCGTCGAGTTCCCGCACGAACAGCCCGTCGCGGTGGCGGTCTTCACCCGGGCCGCGCGCGTGGACCCGGTACTGCCGGTCGTCGACGCCGCGATCGCCGAGGCCGCCCGCATCGCGGTCACCGAGCTGCGTCGTCCGGCGCCGCACGAGTGATTCCCGCGCCTACGATGACCGGATGCGACTGCGCCTCGGCCGCCCGGACCTCGCCGCCTACGCCGACCGGTTCGACGTCCCCGCAGCGACGGCGGCGTCCCGCCCGGCCGTGACGTTCCTCGGCGTTTCCACCCTGCTCGTCGACGACGGCACCGACGCGCTGCTCACCGACGGCTTCTTCACCCGGCCGGGCCTCGGCGCCGTCGCGCTGGGCCGGCTCGCACCCGACCCGGCCCGGATCGACGCGTGCCTGGCCCGCGCCGGCGCGTCCCGGCTCGCGGCCGTGCTGCCCGTCCACAGCCACTTCGATCACGTGCTCGATTCCGCGGTCGTCGCCGAGCGGACGGGTGCGGTGCTCGTCGGCGGCGAGTCCACCGCGAACGTCGGGCGCGGGCACGGCCTTCCACCGGAGCGGATCGTCGTCGCCACCCCCGGTGAGCCGCTGCGGTTCGGTGGGTTCACCGTCACCCTCGTCGCGTCGGAGCACTGTCCGCCCGACCGGTACCCGGGCACGATCGACGCGCCCGTGGTCCCGCCCGCACGGGCTGCGGCGTATCGGTGCGGCGAGGCGTGGTCGACGTTCGTCGCGCACGCCGACGGCCGTACCCTGCTGATCCAGGGCAGTGCTGGATTCCGGCCCCAGGCGCTGGCCGGCCGGCGCGCCGACGTCGTCTATCTCGGCGTCGGTCAACTCGGCGTGCAGAGCGAGGAGTACATCCGCACCTACTGGGCGGAGACCGTCGGCACGGTCGGCGCGCGGCGGGCGGTGCTCGTGCACTGGGACGACTTCTTCCGCCCGCTCGACCGGCCGCTGCGCGCGCTGCCCTACGCCGGCGACGATCTCGACGTCACCATGCGGGTCCTCGGCGGGCTCGCCGAGCGCGACGGCGTACGCCTGCACCTGCCGCAGGTGTGGCGGCGCGAGGATCCCTGGAGGTAACCGATCAGCGGATCGTGCGGTCGACCCGGTACCGCACGAACGCGGGGAAGGCGAGCACGCACACCAGCACACCGACCACGACGAGCACTCCCCCGCCCGCCGCGGCGATCGCGGTGCCCACCAGCGCGGCCGCGCCGCCGTGCAGGACGTCACCGATGCGGGGTCCGCCGGCGACGACGACGATGAACACGCCCTGCAGCCGGCCGCGCATCTCGTCGGTGGCGACGGACTGCAGCATCGTCGAGCGGAACGCCGCCGAGACCATGTCGACCGCGCCGCCGAAAGCCAGGAACGCCAGCGCGATCCACAGGCACACCGCGGTGCCGCCCGGTTCGGCCGCGCCCACCGCGACGCCAAAGCCGATCATCGCCAGGCCCCAGGCGACGATGCACACGATCACCGCCAGGCCCTGCCGGCGCACCCGCGGCAACCACCCCGAGAACACGCCGCCGAGCACCGCGCCGACCGACATCGCCGCGAACAGCAGGCCGAGCGCGAGCCCGCCCTGCGCGGGATCCCCGAACGAATCGTGGGCGATCTGCGGGAACAGTGCCCGCGGCATGCCGAACACCATCGCGACGATGTCGACGACGAACGAGGCGAGCAGGATCTTCTGTGTGGACAGGTAGCGGAACCCGTCGAGCACCTCGCGCAGGCCCGCCCGCCGGGCCTGCCCGGTCGGCGGGATCGGCGGCAGCGCGAGCACCGCCCACAGCGTCGCGAGCAGCGCGACGGTGTCGATCAGGTACAGGGTGGGCAGGCCGAGCACGGGGATCAGGGCGCCCGCGAGCAGCGGCCCGGCGATGGCGCCGAACTGCATCACCGTCATGTTCAACGAATTGGCCGCCGCCAGTTGGCCCTTCGGGATGAGTCGCGGGATCACGGCGCCGCGCGTCGGCTGGTTGACCGCGAAGCAGGCCTGCTGCAGCGACAGCAGCACCAGCACCAGCCACACGTTCCCGAGGCCCGCGGCGGCCTGCGCCCACAGCAGCAGCGACGTCACCCCCATGCCCACGGTGGTGAGCGTGAGCAACCGGCGCCGGTCCATCACGTCGGCCAGGGCCCCGCCCCACAGCCCGAACACCACGAGCGGCACGAGGGCGAACACGCCGGTCAGGCCCACGTACGCGGAGTTGCGGGTGATCTCGTAGATCTGTTGCGGCACGGCGACCACGCTGAGCTGGGCACCGATGACCGTGACGATGCCGGCGGTCCACAACCGGCGGTAGTCGCGATTCTCGAGCGGTGTGGTGTCGGCGAGCAGTCGCCTCACGGCTGCAGACGCTCGGTGATCCACCGCCCGTCGACCAGCCGGGTCCGGACCCGGTTGTGCAGGCGGTTGGGGCGGCCCTGCCAGAACTCGGCCGACTCGGGACGGATCCGCAGCCCACCCCAGTGCGGCGGCACCGGGATCTCGGCGTCCATGCCGTAGCGCTCCGCGACCTCGATGAGGGCGTGCTCGAGCGCGGCCCGCGACTCGATCGGCCGGGACTGCTGCGACGCCCACGCGCCGAGTCGGGAGCCGCGGGGCCGGGAGTGCCAGTACTCGGTGGTCTCGTGCTCGCCGACCCGCTCGACGGGTCCGCGCACGGTGACCTGGCGGAAGATCGGGATCCAGGTGAACGTGGCCGACGCGTAGGGCGTCGCGGCGAGCTGCCGGCCCTTGTCGGAGTCGTAGTTGGTGAAGAAGGTGACCCCGTCCGCGTCGACGCCCTTGCACAGCACGGTGCGGGTGACGGGCCGCCCGTGCTCGTCGACGGTGCCGAGCACCATCGCGTTCGGCTCGGGCAGCCCGGCCGCGGCGGCGTCGACGAGCCAGCGGCGCAGCAGCGGCAGCCACCCGTCGGCGAGCCACTCGGGCTCGAGATCCTCGTCGGCGGCGGAGGCGCCCTGCGGGCCGGCGGGGGTGTAGTCGACACGCATCGAGGCCAGGTCGGCGTGCTCGGCCGCACCCGGAGGCAGTCCCTCGGCGCTCTCGGCGCCGGGCTGTGGATCGGTGGACACGATGCTCGACGCTACTCCTGGGTATCCCATCGCTGAGCGTCCAGTCCGGGGGACTACAGTCGCACCGACGAACGGAGTGGGGCGCCGATCACATCCGCCGAGTCCCGCTTCACCGGCAGTGCTGCCCGGACCGGGTTGCACCGAACGAGGAGAGCCCAACCGTCATGGCATCGCGCGCGTCTGTACCCGAGGATTTCGTCGCCGGCCTCGAAGGCGTGGTCGCCTTCACCAGTGATATCGCCGAACCCGACAAGGACGGCGGTTCGCTGCGCTACCGCGGCGTCGACATCGAGGACCTCGTCACGCGCGGGGTGACGTTCGGGGACGTGTGGGCGCTGCTGGTCGACGGGAAGTTCGGCCAGGGCCTGCCCCCGGCCGAGCCGTTCCCGCTGCCGATCCACACCGGCGACGTCCGCGTCGACGTCCAGGCCGGCCTGGCGATGCTCGCCCCGATCTGGGGCTTCGAGCCGCTCCTCGACATCGACGACGCCACCGCCCGCGAGAATCTCGCCCGCGCCGCCGTGATGGCACTGTCCTACGTCGCGCAGTCCGCGCGCGGCATCTACCAGCCCGCCGTGCCGCAGAAGCGCATCGACGAGGCCGCGACCGTCACCGAGCGGTTCATGGTGCGGTGGAAGGGTGAGCCCGACCCGGCGCACGTCGCCGCGATCGACGCGTACTGGGTCTCGGCGGCCGAGCACGGCATGAACGCCTCCACCTTCACCGCCCGCGTCATCGCCTCCACCGGCGCCGACGTCGCCGCCGCGCTGTCCGGTGCGGTCGGCGCGATGTCCGGCCCGCTGCACGGCGGCGCCCCCGCCCGCGTGCTGCCGATGATCGAGGAGACCGAGCGCACCGGCGATGCCCGCGCGCTGGTCAAGGGCATCCTCGACCGCAAGGACAAGCTGATGGGCTTCGGCCACCGCGTCTACCGCGCCGAGGACCCGCGGGCGCGGGTGCTGCGCGACACCGCCAAGCGGCTGAACGCCCCGCGCTACGAGGTCGCCGCGGCGCTCGAACAGGCCGCCCTCGCCGAGCTGCGCGAGCGTCGCCCCGATCGTGCCATCGAGACCAACGTCGAGTTCTGGGCCGCGGTGATCCTCGACTTCGCCGAGGTCCCGGCCGCGATGATGCCGGCGATGTTCACTTGCGGCCGCACCGCCGGCTGGTGCGCGCACATCCTCGAGCAGAAGCGCCTGGGCAAGCTGGTGCGCCCGGCCGCGATCTACACCGGCCCGGACCCGCGCAGCCCCGAGAGCGTCGAGGGCTGGGACTCCATCACCCACAACTGACCCGCCGAGCCGGGCGGACGGCCCCTGCGCCGGGCGCCCGTCCGTCCGGCCGCCCGACGGGGGCCGTCTAGACTACCGGTGCACTCGTTCCTCGACGTTTAGGACACGCATACCGATGGCTGACGCTACACCGATCATTCCCGCCGACCTCAAGCCCGCAGACGGCCGCTTCGGCTGCGGCCCCTCCAAGGTTCGCCCCGAGCAGCTGCAGTCCCTGGTCGAGGTCGGTGCCTCGGTGTTCGGTACCAGCCACCGGCAGAAGCCCGTCAAGGACGTCGTCGCCCGCATCCGCTCGGGTCTGCGCGAGCTGTTCTCCCTGCCCGACGGTTACGAGGTGGTGCTGGGCAACGGCGGCACCACCGCGTTCTGGGACGCGGCCGCGTTCGGCCTGATCCGCGAGAAGTCGCAGCACTTCACCTACGGCGAGTTCTCGTCGAAATTCGCCACGGTCGCCAAGAAGAACCCGTTGATCGGTGACCCGATCGTCGTGGACAGCGCGCCGGGCACCGCACCGGAGATCGTCGCCGACGGCTCGGCCGACCTCATCGGCTGGGCCCACAACGAGACCTCGACCGGTGTCGCGGTGCCCGTCACCCGCCCGGCCGGCTCCGGGAACGCCCTCATCGCCATCGACGCGACGTCCGGTGCCGGCGGTCTGCCCGTCGCCGCGGAGGACTTCGACGTCTACTACTTCGCGCCGCAGAAGTGCTTCGCCGCCGACGGCGGCCTGTGGATCGCGCTGATGAGCCCGGCCGCGCTCGAGCGGGTGGACGAGATCAAGGCCTCGGGCCGCTTCACCCCCGAGTTCCTGTCGCTGCCGATCGCCGTCGACAACAGCACCAAGGATCAGACGTACAACACCCCGGCGGTGGGCACGCTGCTGCTGCTGGCCGACCAGATCGAATGGATGAACGGCAACGGCGGCCTGGAGTGGACCACCGCCCGCACCAAGGACTCGTCGTCGCGGCTGTACGAGTGGGCCGAGGCCTCCGAGTACGCCACCCCGTTCGTCGCCGATCCGGCGCTGCGCTCGCAGGTGGTCGGCACCGTCGACTTCGCCGACTCGGTGGACGCCGCGAAGGTCGCAAAGATCCTGCGCGCCAACGGGATCGTCGACACCGAGCCGTACCGCAAGCTGGGCCGCAACCAGCTGCGCATCGGCATGTTCCCGGCCATCGACCCCGAGGACGTCACCCAGCTGACCAAGTGCGTCGACTGGGTGGTCTCGCAGATGTAGGGCGGTAGCGCAACCGTTCGGGGCGGGGTCGGATCCGGGTCGGGTCCGGCCCCGCTCGCCGTCTCGCGCGCCCCCAAACTCTCGACGAGTAGTAGAGACTTTCGGGGGAACCTTGGACAATAGCGCCACGTCGACGGATTCGTGCCACAGGGTCCCCCGGCGTGTCGGCGTGTCCTGCTCCGCAGGGGTCACGAGTCCGTTACAGTCGGGCGGGTCAATCGCGATTCCCCGCGAGGAGGTCATGGTGCGAGAGCTTCGAGTGGTCGGCCTCGAGCCCGACGGAACGCACGTCGTGCTTGCCGATCCCGAAAACGGCGACAGATTCCGCATCCCGATCGACGACACGCTCCGCGCCGCCTCCCGCGGTGACCTCGCCCGCCTCGGGCAGATCCAGATCGAGACCACCAGCCAGCTGCGCCCCCGCGAGATCCAGGCCCGCATCCGCTCCGGCGCGTCCGTCGAGCAGGTCGCCGAGGAGGCCGGGATCCCGCTCGCGAAGGTGGAGCGGTTCGCCTACCCGGTGCTGCTCGAACGCTCCCGCGCGGCCGAGATGGCCCAGCAGGGACATCCGGTGCGCCCGGACGGCCCGGCCGTGCACACCCTCGCCGAGATCGTCGCCCAGGCGTTCCGGGCGCGAGGGCACAGCATCGACGCCGCCACGTGGGACGCGTGGCGCGACGACGAGGGCCACTGGGTGGCCCAGCTGCAGTGGGCCGCCGGCCGGTCCACCAACACCGCGCACTGGCGCTACCAGCCCGATGCGCACGGCGGCACGATCCTCCCGCTCGACGACACCGCCACCGAGCTGATCGACCCGGACTGCGGGCGGCCGCTGCGCTGCCTCACGCCGGTGTATACGGCGCGCGACGTCGACGACAGCGGAGACAACGACGGGCCCGACCGGGAGGACGTCGTCGCCGAGGCGATCACCCTCGATCCGCCACCCGCGGTGATCGACGCGGAGGTCGAGGAGGTCCGGCCCATGGCGGCGGGCCTGCCCGAGCCCGACGCGGAGGAGGACCGGCCGAAGCTGGCGCCGCAGCAGAGCCCGGGCAAGGACAAGCGGGGCAAGCCCGCCCTCCCCTCGTGGGACGACGTGCTGCTCGGCGTGCGCAGCAACGGGCGCGTCTGAGGTTCGGGCCCACCGATGGTGGCGGCGGCCGTGTCGACCATCTGGTACGTCGACGCCCCCGACCCCGGTGCGGTGCTACGCGCCGCGCGGGCCGACCGGAAGACGGCCCACGCACTCGTCGGGCGGCTGCACCCCGGGATGTCGTCCGAGCCGCTGGATCGGGTGCCGCTCGCGCAGGCCGCGGCCGGTGACCCCGGCCGGGTCTACGTGGGCAGCTTCCCCGGGGTGACGGTGGTGTGCAGCCCGGACCTCGCGGCCACGCGTCCGTCGCAGCTACCCGAAAGCTGGAGGCGCACCGTCGCTTCCGAGAACACCTACCTCGTCGTGTCGGACCCCACCGGGGCCCGCGGCGCCGTCGGGGCCTGGCGGCGCGGCATGCTGCGACGGGCGTTCGACGCCACGCCCGTCGACATCGCCGAGGACGACGGCCTGCCGTTCGTGTGGGAGCGGCCGTTCTGGGGTGGGGAGTTCCCCATCCGCTGGCCGCTGGACGTGCTGCCCGATCCGCAGGCGCTGCCGTTCCACCCCCGCCGGTTCGCCGAGGCCGCCAACGCCGCGTGGCTCGGGTTCCGCTACACGGGCCGCGCCGGCGGCGAGCTCGACCCCCACGAGATCGAGGTGTGGGGCTTCGAGGTGTACCGCGAGGGCGAGCGACCGCCCACCGCACGCGACGAGCCGGGCCGCCCGCCCGCGCGACGGTGGTGGTGGCCGCGACGAACCTCCGCACGCGGTCGCGCGCTGTCCGGTCACCCGCACGCCGAATAGCCGGCGGGTCCGTCCGGTGTCGTGCGCGGCTGCGGAGCCGCTCAGAACGTCGTCACGCCGAGCAGCACGATCCAGCCGACCGGAACTCCGGCCGCGACACCTGCGACGATCCACCGCCACAGCGGCACCCGCCGCCACCACCACAGGGTCGGGGCGATCCCGGCCGCGGCGACGAGGTTGACGATCACCGCGAGCAGGGGGTGCACGCGCCCGAGCTCGAGCCCGAACGCGACGATCGTGACGACGGTGACGACGAGGGCGAAGCCCGTCAGCGTCAGCCCCGTCGACCACGGCGTCGACGGGGCGCGCAGGGGTGCGATCACCGCGGGAGCCGTACCCGCTCGTAGAACGCCATCGCCGCGGCCGTGGCGACGTTGAGCGAGTCGGTGCCCGGCGCCATCGGAATGCGTGCCCGCACGTCCGTCGCGCGCATCGCGTGCTCGGTCAGCCCCGGGCCCTCGGCGCCGAGGAGCAGGGCGACCTTCTCCCCCGTCATGGCCTCGGCCAGCGGCACGGCCTCGGGATTCGGCGTGAGCGAGATGAGCTGGAAGTCCCGCGCCCGCAACCGGTCCAGGTCGTACGGCCACCGCTCGACGTGGGCGAACGGAACCCGCAGCACGTGCCCCATCGATACCCGCACCGCCCGCCGGTACAGCGGGTCGGCGCAGCCCTTGCCGAACAGGACGGCATCGACGCCCAGGCCGGCGGCGTTGCGGAACATCGAGCCGAGGTTCTCGTGGTCGTTCACGCCCTCGAGCACCGCGACGGTGGTGGCCTTCTCGAGGACGTCGTCGAGGTCGAGCGCCGGCGGCCGGTGCGCCGCGGCGAGTACCCCGCGGTTGAGATGGAAGCCGACGACCTCGGCCATCACCTCGGCCGAGGTGCGGTAGAACGGCACGTCGACGTCGCGCAGGTCGTCGGCGAGTTCACCGAGACGGCGATCCACCCCGAGCAGGCCGCCCGGCGCGAACCGCGAATCGAGCATCCGCTGCACGACGAGCACGCCCTCCGCGATCACCAGGCCCTTGCCCGCGGGCAGGTCCGGCCGGCGATCCGACGAGTTGAGGTCTCGGAAGTCGTCCAGCCGGGGGTCGGCGGGATCCTCGATGTCGATGACGTGAACCACGCCGTCGATTCTCCCAGGTCGCACCGGAGTCTCGTCGGCGGGTTCTCGCTCCGTGCTACCCCGTGCCGTCCGGGCGCAGACTCGGCCCTACGGGCCCGGACCGGCTCACTCCGCCTCGCTGACCAGCTTGTTGATGATGCCCACGGCGTCCTGCAACGTGGCGAGGTGGTCCTCGTCCAGCGTGGCCAGCCGTTCGGTCAGCCACGCCTCGCGGGCCTGCTGCTCGTCGACCAGCAGTGCCAGGCCCGCATCTGAGAGCGAGACGATGACCTGCCGGCCGTCCGTGGGATGCGGAGTCCGCTCGACGAGCCCGAGCTCGTCGAGCGATGCGATCACCCGCGTCATGGACGGCGGCTGAACCTTCTCGCGCGCGGCCAGCGCGCCGGGGGTCATCGCTCCCTCCTGCCTCAGCGTGGTCATTGCCGACAGCTGAGTCAGGGAAACCCGGGAATCGGAGCGCCGCCCCCGCAAATGGCGCGTCAGGCGCACAACTGCCAACGAGAGGTCGCCGGCGAGCGTGCGATGTTCCGATGTCATGGCGTGCACAATACGGGACCGACCGGACACATCGCGCCGTGTGTCAGGTGAGCAGTTCGGTGATCGGGTCCACCGCGAAGTAGGCGACGAACAAGCCCGCCACCACCCACAGCAGCGGGTGCACCGCCCGCGCCTTCCCGGCCGCCGCGTGCAGGACCACCCACGTGATGAAGCCGACGCCGATCCCGTTGGCGATCGAGTACGTGAACGGCATGACGACGATCGTGAGGAACGCCGGCAACGCGACGGCGAACTGCGTGAAGTCGATGTCGCGGACCTGCCCGATCATCAGGGCACCTACCACCACGAGGGCCGGGGCGGCGGCCTCGACGGGCACCATCTCGTAGAGCGGGGTGAGGAACATCGCGGCGAGGAACAGCACGCCGGTCACCACGTTCGCCAGGCCGGTGCGCGCACCCTCGGCGATGCCGGAGGCGGACTCGACGAACACCGTGTTCGACGACGCGGATCCCACGCCGCCGGCGATGGCCCCGGTGCCCTCGACGACGAGGGCACGGCCGATACCGGGCAGGTTGCCGTCCTTGTCGGCGAGACCGGCCTCCTTACCGAGACCGGTCATCGTGCCCATCGCGTCGAAGAAGTTGGCGAGGACGAGGGTGAACACGAGCAGCGTCGCGGCGATCACGCCGATCCGGGTGAACGCGCCGAAGAGGTCGACGTTGCCCACCAGGCTCAGATCCGGCACGCCGGCCACCGTGTCCGGCACCTCCGGCGTGCTCAGATTCCAGCCCTTCGGGTTGGTGCCCTGCGACGGCCCGACCCCGGCGACCGCCTCGACGATCGCGGCGACCACCGTGGTCACGACGATGCCGATCAGCAGCCCGCCGGGCACCCGGCGCACGATGAGCACACCCATGAGCAGCACACCGAACACGAACACGGCGGTCGGCCACGACGCGATCGAGCCGTCGATGCCCAGCCCGACGGGAACGGTGGTGCCGGCCGCGTCCGGCAGGCGGCGCACGAATCCGGCGTCGACCATGCCGATCAGGGCGATGAACGCGCCGATGCCGGCCGCGATGGCCGCCTTCAGCTCGGGCGGGATCGCGTTGAACACGGCGGTGCGGAAGCCGGTGAGGGCGAGGACCACGATGATGATGCCGTCGATCACCACGAGGCCCATCGCTTCGGGCCAGGTGACCTGGGGTGCGATGGTGACCGCCAGCAGGGTGTTGATACCCAGGCCGGCCGCGATGGCGAACGGATAGTTGGCGACGACGCCGAAGACGATGCTCATCAGTCCGGCCACCAGCGCGGTGACGGCGGCGACCTGGTTGATGGGCAGAATGTTGCCGAGCACGTCGACCTTGGCCGAGGCGTCGTCCGGGGAGAAGCTGCCCAGGATCAGCGGATTGAGCACCACGATGTAGGCCATCGCGACGAACGTGACGACGCCGCCGCGCACCTCCCGCGAGACCGTCGATCCCCGTTCGGTGATCTTGAAGTAGGTGTCGAGGAACGAGGTGCCGACCGCCGTGCCGGACTTCCGCTCTGAGGATTGGGCCATATCGACTTCCGCTCTGGGATGGGGGCTGCGTCGCAACGGGAGATTATTGCAATCGGGCTGGACTAGCCTGAAATCGTGAACGACGCGCAAACGGTTGCCGAGCGGACACGGCGCCTCGCCGATCCCCGTCCCGCGCTGGCGATCGGCACGGCACTGTGGACGGTGGCGACGATCGTCGTACTTGCCACGGGCGACCGGTGGCCGGCCGCCCTGCCCGTGTGCGTAGCGGGAATCATCGTGGGGCTCTTGGGATTCGCCGTCTACCTCGTGCAGCGCCGGGCCGCCCGGCTGGGTCGGCGCGGCGCGCAGGTCGGACTGGACTGACGAGCGGGTCCCACGCCGCCCGGCCCCACGGCCGCGGTCACAGCCGGGCCCGCACCCGCGTGATCAACCCCACCCACAGCAGCGCCCACAACGACCCCAGCAGCCACCCGGCGACGACGTCGGTCAGCCAGTGGGCCGCGAGATAGACCCGCGAGAGCCCGACCGCGAGCGTGTAGGCGCCCAGGGCGCAGTACGCCACGAGCGCCCGGCGGCTGCCGGACGGCGACTGCCGGGCGATCACGACGGCGAGCACCGTCGCCAGCATCGCGGTCATCATGGCGTGGCCGGACGGGAACGAGTGGGTGGGCAGCTCGACGAGGCGCGCGGGCTGCGGCGGGCGCTCCCGCCCGAACTGCAGCTTGAGCAGGCTCATCAGCGGCCAGCCCGTCAGGATCGTCGCGGACAGGAGCAGCGCATCGTCGCGACGGCCCGCGCGCAGCATGAGCATTGTCAGCGCCGTCGTGACCACGGCGACGGCGACGGTACCGCCGGTGTGGGTGACGGCGGTGACGACGGCGGTCAGCGCGGGTTCGCGGAGCTCCACCACGCCGTCGAGGGTCGTCGTGTCGATGCTCATCGTGGCGCCGATGGCGAGAGCGCCGCGACGGCGGCGGCCAGTCCCGGGCCGGTGCAGTGCGTCGTACCGCTCTCGTCGACCCACCACGAGACGTCGCGCTCGCCGGTGACCGCGCCGGAGCAGCGCACGGTCAGTCGCTCGTGCACGACGAGGGGTCCGCGCGGCAACGGCCGCTGCGCGACGGCCGCCGCGAGCACCGCGGCGGGCTCGTTCCGCCATCCGGTCGCGCGGCCCGGGCCGGACACGCGCCCGGACACCTCGGCCGAGGCGAGGGCGACGTCGAGGAGGTCGGCGAGGACCGCTGCGGTCGGCAGGGCGCCGAGCACGAGCCGGTCGGCGGGCACCACGGCGGCGAGCCACGGCCGGTCCAGCACCAGCGCGTCCGCCGCGTCGACGATCGACCCGGCGAGGCTGCGGACGGCGTCGGGCAGGTGCAGGGCGTCGAGGTCGAGCATGCCGCCGGCACTCGCCGCGGCCAGGGCGGCGTGGGCGCGGGCGGTGACGGCCGGGGCGGGGGTGCGGTCGGGATCGGCGAGGCGGTCGAGAAGCAGCGCGGCCGTCTCCGTGCTCTCGACGCCCGTCGCGGACAGGCACGGCCGCAGACGGTCCGCGTCCGGGTGCGGGCAGGGGTCGAGCAGACCGGCGAATGCCTCGTCGTCGGGGGCGCGCAGGTGCCCGAGGGTCCGGCCGCCCAGCGACGCGTAGGTGCGCAGCCACCAGGCGGTGTAGCCGTGCCGGTCGCCGAGGGCCGCAGCCGTGCCGGGTTCGGCGACGAGGAGCGACAGGGCCCGATCCCAGCGGGCGTCGTCGACGAGGTCGAGGTCGCGCACCGCCACGAGCGACTCGGGGTCCTCGTCGAGGGTTCCCCACCACTGCTCCTCGTCGGGCAGGTCGTGATCGGGACCGGTGGGCAGCTCGGCACGCAGCACCGTGAAACCCCATCCGACGCCGACGGCCCGCAGCGCCTCGGCGTCGTACTGCTCCGCCACCTGCGGATCGAGGATGGCGAAGGGCGCGTCCTCGACCAGCACATCCGCGAGGGGCGCCCCCGGCAGCAACAGCTCGTCGGCGGGCACGAGTTCGCCGTCGGCATCGGGCAGGAGCAGCGCCCCCAGCTCCCGGGGCACCGCTTCGGCCGGTACCTGCGCCGCCAGCCGGAGCACGACCTCGGCGAGCTCGGCCGTCGCCTCGTGGTCGTCGACGTCGACGTCCTCGACCGCCGCGAGCAGCGCCGGGTCCGCGAGCAGATCCACCGCCGTGACCGTGCCGGCGCCGAGCCGGGTGAGCAGGGGATGCGCGGCGTCGGGGTGCACGAGGCGCACCCACGGCATGCGCAGATGCCCGACGTCCGTGCCCAGCACGGCGGTCCGCGGCCCGGTGACGGTGCGGCCGTCCGACAGCGGCACCGGGATCGCGGCGAGTTCCTCGGCCACCACCGAGTCGACGACCAGCGGGGTGAGCGCCTCGTACAGCCGATACCACCACGCAGGCTCGCGCTCGACCCCGGCGAGCAGCTCGGCGATCCGCGCCGGCCCGAGGCGGTGCACGTCGACGGCGCCGAGCGCCGCAGCGTACCGCGGCCCGCACAGATCGGGCCGGATCAGGCCGGGCACGACGTCGGCGAGGACGGCGGCGAGCTCGTCGGTGAGACCGGTCAGCGCGGTGGCCCGGTCCGGGACCAGATCGTCGCCACCGCCGGCCGGGGGCAGCCACGGATACGCGCGCAACTCCTGCAGCACGGCCTCACGCAGCAGCGCGTCGACCTCGCTGCGCGCGAAGCCGGGAACCGGAACCATCGCCGGCCGCTGCCGCGGCGGCAGCGCCGCGACGAAGCCGGCGTAGCCGCGCGCGAGGCCGGCCACCGGGGCGCCGGGGAGCAGGCGGCGCCGGTCGGGCTGCATCGGCACGTCGGCGATCACCAGCGCGGGCAACGAGAGTTCCTCGTCGGAGCGGGTGGGAGCCCGCAGCACGTCCTGCGGCACCGGCACCGCCACCCCGTCCACGACGGGAACGAGCCAGCGGGCGTGGGGCCCGGCGTACTCCCACCAGGTCCGCTCGCCGACGGCGACGACGCGCAGTCCGGACTCGGCCTCGGTGCAGGTGCGGGTGAGCTCGCGGCCGCCCACCGTGACGGCGGCCAGTGCGGGCAGCTCGAGGAGCAGGTCGACGGCCTCCGCGGCGAACCCGTCGAGCAGCGTCTCCGCGTCGATCCCGGGACGCAGCCGCAGCACCACCTCGGTGTCCCAACCGGGCGCCGGCGGCATGGACGCGGGCCACGCGAGACGCAGCACCGGGATGCCGGACTCCGGGGCGGGCACGCCGCGGTGGGCCAGCGCGTCCCGGGTGTGCGCGGCGGAGAAGCGGATCGAGCCGGACCGCGAACGGATCTCGATGTCCCCGACGCGGCTGCGGGAGGATGCCGCCACCGAGGCCGATCTCGTCCGGGCCGGCTACCGGGACCGGGTGCTCACCGAACTCGCGCAGAACGCCGCCGACGCGGCCGCGCGCGCGGGC